>JAAUPE010000162.1 GCA_012034595.1 Calothrix sp. CSU_2_0
AATTTTGCGGGATTGGAGAATGATTTTGCGAGATTGGAGAATGATTTTGCGGGATTGGAGGATAATTTTGCGAGATTGGAGGATAATTTTGCGGGATTGGTAAATAATTTTAATTTATAGCCCATCACCCATAATCATGTGATGTTCGGGAATTTCGCTTTGACATTGAGCGAGAACCACACTCAACTTTATTTAAACTTTGTTAATTTTAAAATCAGAGTCTTTATTCCTGGGAGTCATATTTTTGAGAACTACCGGGAAGTTAGACTGTGCAACTGGAATTAAACCAGTAATAACTAGTGAATAGATTAATTTTATAAATTGCAAAAACTATATTAGTAATAGTTACAGGAGGCTTGTTATGGCTGCAACTGATTTTAAAGATTATTATTCCGTCTTAGGAGTCAGCAAGACTGCCACTCAAGACGAAATTAAACAAGCTTTTCGTAAACTAGCACGTAAATTTCACCCCGATGTCAACCCCAACAACAAGCAAGCTGAGGCAAAATTTAAAGAAGTTAGCGAAGCTTACGAAGTTTTATCTGACCCCGACAAACGTAAAAAATACGACCAATTTGGTCAGTATTGGAAACAAGCTGGACAAGGTTTCCCTAATGGTGCGACTCCAGGGGGTGTTGGTGTTGATATGGGAGGGTTTGATTTCGGTCAATACGGCAGTTTCGATGATTTTATCAATGAATTATTAGGTCGATTTGGTGGTAATCCTGGTGCGACTGCTGGTAGTACCCGTGGTAGTTCGCAAAACTATACCTACCGTACATCAACTAGAGCAGGTGGTCCTAGTGGTTTTAACGATTATGGGTTCCAAAATCCAACTGCGGGAACAGCAACCCAAGATAGCGAAGCAATAATTTCCTTGGGTTTTGCAGAAGCGTTTCACGGGATTGAAAAACAGCTAAGTTTGGGGAATGAAATCATTAAAGTTCGCATTCCTGCGGGTGCAAAAACAGGCAGCAGATTGCGGGTACGGGGAAAAGGACCAATTAACCCCCTAAATCAGCAACGGGGCGATTTATATTTAAAAGTAGAATTAAAGAGCCATCCATTTTTTCAATTAGAAGGCGATAATTTGGTTTGTGAAGTCCCAATTAGTCCCGATGAAGCGGTATTAGGTACTGCGGTAGATGTTCCCACACCTGAGAATACAACAGCTAAAGTTAACATTCCACCGGGAATTCGTTCCGGGCAAACCTTGCGACTGCGGGGGAAAGGTTGGGTATTAGCGAATAGTGGACGTGGAGATTTACTCGTGAAAATTGCGATCGCAACTCCTAAAGATATTACAACCCAGGAACGGGAACTATACGAGAAGCTTCGTAGTATTCGTTCCTATAACCCCCGTAGCAACTTAAAGAATGTGCAATTGTAGCAGGAAGGTCAAGAATCAACACACCACCGGTTTGAAGTCAAACCCAACCCCTGCGGAAAATCTTTCCGGTGGTGAAAATTAATTTTTAGAAAATTAATTATTATTTTAAATAAAAACATAGAATTTATAATTAGTCAGATTATTCTGATTGCTAACTCTTAAAGTCTTCTCATTAAACTTAAAATATTCAACTTTAACTACCAGAACTTTCAAAAATCTTCCCATCAGGCATAATTACCCCACTCAAATTAGTCTTTTCCAAAATAGCCCCACTTATTTTTGCATCTTTTAAAGTCGCATTAGTCAAGTTAGCATCGCGTAAATCCGCACCCCGTAAATCAGCATTCGTGAGATTCGCACCATGTAAATTTGCACCACATAAACAAGAACCACATAAATTTACTGCTGTTAAATTCGCACCACTTAAATTGACATTACCCAAATACATACCCATCAAATTAACACCCGTCAGATTTGCCACACTTAGACTTGAAGTCAAATCTTGAACATACTTAAGATTTGCTTTGCTCAAGTCAGCAGCAGTTAAATTAACATAGGTAAGCTTCACCCGACTCAAATTTGCACCACTCAAATTGACACCAACTAAATTAGCAGGACTTCCCCCTTCCGGATTACTCAATTGCACCTCGCTCAAATCAGCTTCACTCAGATTTGCAAGTAATAAATTTGCACCTTCCAAATTTGCTTTTGTTAAATTAGCTTTACTCAAATTTGCTTCCCGTAAATCCGTATGACTCAAATCAGCAGAATTGAGATTTGCACCTGCTAAATTCGCACCCATCAAGTTAGTATTTCCCAATTGCACCCCTGCCAAATTTGCATTTTCTAAATTTGACCCAGGTGCGATTAAATATGCACCAGCAGCAACAGGGTCAAAATTATTAGGGAAAATAGTTCCCTCGTTATAAACAGAATGGAGTAGATTTGCACCAGTTAAATCAACACTTTCAAGATTTGTATCGAGTAAATCAGCCCGATTTAAATGGGCATAACTCATATCAACATTAACTAATTTTGTCTTCCGTAAAGTTGCCCAACTCAAATTAGCCCGACTCAAATTAATCCCACTCAGATTAATTTCGCTCAAATCCACACCACTCAAATCAGCACTATTGAGATTTGCCCCATCTAGCTTTGTTTTGGTTAATTTTGCCCCGCTTAGATTCGCTCTTTTGAGATTCGCATTTTCTAAATTTGTGCTATACAAATTAGTCTGATGTAAATCAGCATTTTCGAGATTAGCGTAATTAAAATTGGCATAACGCAAATCAATACAACTAAGATTGGCATTTTGGAGATTTGCTTGGCTTAACTTAATATTATTTAGAGAATGACCAGTTAAATTTACAGATTTCAAATTAACCTGATTAAAATCTCTTTCTCCATCTTGATAGCGTTTTAAAAACTCCTCAATTTTGAGTTCCGTTTTTTCTTCTGTTGTGCAGAGTTTATTCACAATCAGCATTATTCTTTCAACTTTAAAATCCCCATCAGTAAACTTTTTCTGCCTGACTTTGTTAGGATTCGTAATTGTATCTATAGCTTCGAGTAAAAGTAAAGTTGTATTTTCCCTAGATTCACAAATACCCGAATCAACTGATTCATAATCAGGATTATTTGCATCAAAAAAACGCTTTTGTAAATCTGCAATCTCCCACTGTAAAGCCTCAACCATTTGGACTTCAGATCGACTATCAAATTTATCAACTAAATTATCTAACTCGCGCTTAATCCCTAATATATGCTTTTTCAGGACTGCTTGCTGACGCTCCATTTGTTCCATTCTAGAAACTAAAGACAATAAATCCTGTTGTGGATTAGAGATATTCATTGGTTTACAACTAGCTGTAGACTGCCTACCTGATAACTAAACGATTCGTTAATTCATTTAGCGAACCCTGTGTTTAGCTTTCCCAGGATAAGACTTGCAGTAACAGATGACTGACTCAGAGACGCACTTATTCATCACCTCTCCACAAACTTCGTGCGTTAATAAAATTAAGGTTAGGAATAAAGAAAAATTTATGCGATCGCTTGCGGAAATCAATGAAAAAATTATTCAAAAAAAAGCAACCGTCTTGACAGTCGATGAAGTCAAAACCCAAGTTGCCGAACTTGGTGTTACCGAAGTTGCCAAAAAAGTCGATGTCATTACCACAGGCACTTTTGAGCCAATGGAATCCAGTGGGGCAATTATTAACTTAGGACATACCGATCCACCAATCAAAATTCGTCGCGCTTGGCTAGATGGTGTCCCCGTATACTCCGGATTCGGTGCTGTCGATTTGTATTTAGGCGCTAGCTGCACGGTAGAAACAAAAGATGGGGAAGAACCTCGTTCGCGCAAAGCAACACCGAAAATATTACGTGGTGGAGGTCACGTCATCGAAGATTTAATCGCTGGCAAAGCAATACATATTCGCGCAGAAGGACAAGTTACCGATTGTTACCCGCGAACCACATTTGAAACGACAATTTCCCGCGAGACAATCAATCAGTTTTATTTATTTAATCCTAGAAATCTTTATCAAAATTTTATAGTAGGTGTAAATGGGGGTGACAGAACTCTATTTACCTATCTTGGTCCCCTACAACCCCGTTTAGCAAACGCCGTCTACTCAAATCCCGGCGCAATTTCTCCACTTCTGAACGACCCAGATTTACAATTAGTTGGCATCGGTACGCGCATCTTCTTAGGTGGTGGAATTGGCTATGTTGCTTGGGAAGGAACTCAGCATTTTCCCTTACAAAAACGTTTGCCCAATCGAACCCCAATTGGTCCTGCTGCCACATTAGCTTTAATTGGGGATGCCAAACAAATGGATTCACGTTGGGTACGTGGTTGTTACTTTAAAAACTACGGTCCTTCGATGATGTTAGGTGTCGGCGTACCTTACCCAGTATTAAACGAAGAAGTAATAGCCCGTTGTGCAGTTCAAGATAAAGAACTAGTTGCACCAATAGTAGATTTTTCCATTCCTCGGCGCGTGCGTCCCACATTTGGCTTAGTCAGTTATGCCCAATTAAAATCGGGACGCATTGCGATCGAAGGAAAAACCGTACGAACCGCTCCACTAGCAAGCATGTTTCTTTCCAGACAAGTAGCCTTAGAACTGAAACAATGGATTGAGGCAGGTACATTTACCCTAACTGAACCAGTTTCCCCAATTCCAATGGAGCGATCGTTTCTACCACAAGACCGTTGGACAGAGTTTTAGGGTATGGGGCATTGGGCATTGGGCATTGGGCATTGGGCATTGGGCATAGGTAATAAAAGGTGAGTATTCAACTCCTAATTCCTAATTCCTAATTCCTAATTCCTAACTCCTAATTCTTAACTCCTAACTCCTAACTCCTAACTCCTAACTCCTAACTCCCAAATCCTTACTCATCTTCGGGTTTTGGTCGTTTAACAGGCTTAGGTGTTGGACGACTAGGATTTGGCGTTGGTCTAGGGGTTGGGCTTGTACTTGAGCTTGTACTGGGGTCAGCGCTACCTTTTTTGACAGGACGTGGAGTTTCGCCCCCAGGAGGTCTGCGGAATGGCTTTTTACTGCCAACCCCACTACCCCCACCACCAGTTCTATTGAAGGGTCTTCTAGCCCCACCACCTGGTTTAAACGGAGGTCGGCGTTTCTTGGGCAGATCGGCGATCGCTTCGCCCTTTTCAATCATCAGCGAATCACCTTCGCGTTTGACTTGCAAATCCCAAAATTTACCCACAGCTCGTGCATCAAGCTTGCCTTTAATTTTGAGCTTGAAATATTTGGGTTTATCGTCTTTTTTGCGAGGAGCTTGTTTAATTTTAATAACTAAGCTGTTGCAATCTTGGGTTTGATAAACAACCTCACCACGGACAGAAAAGCCTCCATCGGGAATATCAGACGAAGGTGTTAGGGCTTCTGAAGATGAAGTTTCTGTTGATGTTGGGTTTTCTGGTTCTGTTAACTCTTCTTCCTCTTCTTCAGAAGTTGAGTCTTTGGCGAGTTTTTCTGGCTCCCAAACGCCAACAATTTGCAGGTGCAATTCGTCGTTTTCTTGGCGAGTACGCGGATATACGACCCACAAATGGTCTTGTTCCAAATCCAGATGATTTTTAACCAAACTCATAATCCTTCCAAGGAGGACGGAACTGAGTTCGATACCATCTGAGGTAACAAGAGAACCTTGGGTAAATTGTTCTTCGCTGGCTATATAACGACCTCGAACCAAGCCTATGGCTCGGTACTGCATCGGTTCGCTTGGTGGGGGAATCGGCTGGTGTCGATTCGTGAAATTTTCATCTTCAGCGTTGTTGCTGTCGATGGCAAGCGAATTTTCCTCCTGGGAAGTATGTTCTTCGGTAAGAATTTCTTCCTGGGAAGTTTCGATAGTAGTTTGGTCTTTGTTCGATGTACTTGGTTTAGATGGTTCAGGCGACGGCATCAGGTCGGAATTCATAACAACTCCTTGCGGCGGAGACACATCCCATTGTGGGATTTAATAAAAGAAACTGGAAAGAGCGTTTATGTGACTGGTGAAAGTATATTTCTTTCCCAACCACCGTTCCAGCGTACCCTATGTGATACTGAAGACGCGATATAAGTATCTTAAATGGGATTAACCCGTGTCGGATACTAGCTTAAATTTCGCGCACTTATACTAAATGTGTAATTTAGCGCCTTTGCGCTAGTTTCGGAAGCATACCACAGTTACAATTCTGACGGTTCCTCCTAAAGTTGTCACTCGTTTTTACAGAACATATTCCTATTTGTTATAAAGTTCACGGGGATTTTGTAGCATTCCGCAAAGTTTTCTAAATTTTTAATTTTTTCGATTTTTTGTCAATATAGTCTCATTAATACTAAAGGAAGGTCTTGTGTCTGAATCGGGAAATCGCTGGATGGTAAGAGTCGTATTAGTACTTTCTGCTATTTTATTTGCGGGAGTTTCTGCCATTGGAATTATCAACCTCAATAATTCCACTCCTTCCCAAGCTAATAACCCCGACAGTCCTAGTGGACGCAATTCGTCGAATCCCGATGATGTCAAGGCGAAGCTAGAGGACGAAGTACGGGGTTACGAACAGGTTTTACAGAAAAACTCTGACGATCAAACTATACTCAAAGGTTTAGTTAAAGCCAGACTCAATTTACTTGCTTTGAAAAAAAGTCAGGGAAAACTTATTGCTGATGATTTTAAACCTGTAATTGAGCCACTTGAACGTCTTGTTAAGCTAAATCCCCAAGATACGGAACAAACTGTTTTACTCGCACAGCTAAAAGAATCTATTGGCGATCGCGAAGGTGCAGCACAAAATTTACGTGCAGTCTTAGAAACTCGTCCTGGGGATACGAAAGCTGTCCAAGCGATGGTATCGTTGATGATGAACCAAAAGCGTCCGGAAGCTGCGATCGGTTTACTCGAAGAAACCCTGGCTAAAGCCCCTCAAGCAAACAAAATCGAACCTAATAGTGTTGATACCATCGATATTCAAGTTTTATTGGGCAATATCCATGCTAGTCAAAAACGCTATGGGAAGGCTTTTGAGATATATGAGAAAGCCAGCAAGACCGATCCGAAAGATTTCCGCCCAATTTTGGCAAAAGCTCTAGTTCTCAAGGACCAAGGCAAAATTGACGAAGCTAAACCTCTCTTTGCTAATGCTACTGCACTAGCCCCCGCACGTTACAAGGACGAAATCAACAAAGCTGCAATGGAAACACCAACTCCAGTTCCTACAGCTACAGCTACAGCTACACCTTAATTTTAGATTTTGCGTTTGTTTCACCCAACCTTGTATCTTAAGAGTAGTGGTAGACCATCCCAACCAAGGTTCAAGAAACCGCTACTCAGGTTGGAGCAAGTTATGTCTTACAAGGTGTTTCAATAAAATTGCTGGAATTGTGGTGAAGGTTTGAAGAGGTGCGATCGCGTTTTACCACAATTGCTTGAATTGTAGTGAGGTTTGGAGAGGTGCGATTTTATAATAAATCTCTAAATTCTTCACGAGTAATTTGGCAATCGCGAAGAATCTGGGATAATAAGCCTACACCAATTGTTTCACCAGAATGTACGGGCACAACTGTACGACGACCATCATTATGTATTAAAAAATGGTGGCTACCACGAATTCTTGCCACTTCAAACCCAGCTTTGTTTAATGCTACGATTATTTCTCGTCCAGTTAAACTCGGTAGCTTACTCATCCTTCCACAGAAATACGCTGGACACCTACAAACTCAAGTCCTTCGCTCACATCTTGTTCAACTTCTAGACATAATTCAATAGCTTCTTGAATGCGTTCCATCAATTCATCTAGGGATTTTGCTTGAGTATGACATCCCCTGAGATTGGGTACAGAGGCAACAAAATAGCCATCGGAATCGCGTTCGATAATAACGTTAAATTCTTTAGTCATGTTTGGATTAGAAATAATAGTTATAGCTTTTAAAATTTTTATTACTGACTAATATTTTAGCAGGAATCCTTGTCTGGTGAAGGTTTGGAGAAGTGCGATCGCGTTTATAAGAGTATTGCATTTTTCAAAAATCGTTGGAATTATCGGGTTTGGAGAGGTGCGATCGCAGCAAATCAAACATTAAATTCTGGAAATATAAGGTATAAATCAAAAGATAGATAGAGAGATAGTAGTGCTATACCTCTACCATAATTTTAATTTGGCAAAACCTGTACCATACATTAAATCAGCAAGACCAAATTTCGCCTGTTTATTTAAGTCTCATAGCAACTTACAAATTCTCTAATAACCCATCCCCACTCTCGATACTTACCATTATGATATCCTGCAACCTTTACCCAATGACGACCTCTATTGTCATAACCAATTTCTGTAATATCTACATTTTTACCATTCTGAAGACGATTTATAATTTTACCATTGGGGTGACTGCGAACATTTAATGGAGTTCCTGTAGGGTCTGTTATTTTACAAACAGTACTCGCATTACTCGCATCAGCTTTAGGATTAAAGTTTAAGCAAACGCTAAGTATTGAAGTACTTAGCAATACACAAAAAACAAGTTTTTTATTCATGTGTCAGTATTACTAACTAATAATTAAATCAATTCATTTCATATAAAGCTTATCAGGTGTAACATTTAAATGTGTTGAGAGAAAATACGTATTTATATATAGAAAAACCCAGTATTATTTTGCTATCCTTTGTATGTTTGGTGTCGGAGATGGTGTCAAAAAAAAATATACAGAAAAAACGGAGACTATTTAAAATAAAAGAATAGCTTAATCAAAGATAGTACAAAAATTAAATTTTCAAAATTTTTACATGCTTCAGTACTAATTTAAATTCCTAGAATTTAATGTTGGGTTCCGGCGCTAATATAGATTTATCATATTACTGAAAATATTTATCATGCGCCTCTACCCAACCTACGAATAACTTATTCTCTTCACATTATCTCACTTTCCCACCATCCCCACCCCAACAAATCATCTATGATATCTGATATACATATACCCACACCAAACCATCTATAACCAAACCGAAATGTCACAACAACCAATTCACGTTATCGGAGGTGGACTTGCAGGAACCGAAGCAGCTTGGCAAATCGCAAAAGCTGGAGTTCCCGTCATTCTCCATGAAATGCGTCCTAAATACTTCGGAGGAGCGCACCATACCGAACATTTAGCGGAATTGGTTTGTAGTAATTCCTTTGGGGCAATGTCGAGCGATCGCGCTACTGGTTTACTCCACGAAGAGTTGCGACGACTGGATTCGGTGGTGATTAGCAAAGCTGACGAACACAAAGTACCTGCGGGGGGTGCTTTGGCTGTCGATCGCGGTGTATTTAGCGAGGATTTGACTAAAACCCTGGAACAACATCCTTTAATTGAATTGCGACGGGGTGAACTTGCGGCGATTCCTGATGGTATTGTGGTTATAGCTAGTGGACCCTTAACTAGTCCGGCTTTAGCGGAGGATTTGCGACGGTTTACGGGGATGGAATACCTGAGTTTCTTCGATGCGGCAAGTCCGATTATTGTCGGGGAATCGATTAATCGAGATGTTGCTTTTATGGCTTCCCGATACGACAAGGGTGAAGCTGCATATTTGAATTGTCCGATGAATAAAGACGAATATGTGCGGTTTCGGGAAGAACTTTGCAAAGCCGAACAAGCTGATTTAAAAGATTTCGATCGCGAAAAAGTCAAATTTTTTGAAGCTTGTTTACCGATTGAAGAATTAGCTTTGCGGGGTGAGGAAACTATGCGTTTTGGTCCTTTGAAACCCGTGGGTTTGGTTTCTCCGAATGCACCATTGCGGGAAGATGGCAAAGGACAATGGGCATATGCGATCGCCCAATTACGACAGGAAGATAAAGCGGGAAAGTTGTGGAATATGGTGGGATTTCAAACAAATCTGCGTTGGGGTGAGCAAAAGCGGATTTTTCAGATGATTCCGGGGTTGGAAAATGCGGAGTTTGTGCGGTTGGGTGTGATGCATCGGAATACTTTTATTAATGCACCGCAGTTGATGAATGCAAAGTTGCAGTTCAAGGAACATCCCCACATACTTGCTGCCGGGCAAATTATCGGTACGGAAGGATACACAGCGGCGGCTGCTGGTGGTTGGTTGGCGGGGACAAATGCAGCACGGTTGGCTTTGGGCAAAGATGTGGTATATCTGCCGAATACAACAATGATGGGTGCATTGTTTGAGTTTATTAGTTCGGCATCACCTAAGCATTTTCAACCAATGCCGCCAAATTTTGGTATCTTACCTGACTTGGGAGTGAAGATAAAAGGTAAACCAGAACGATACGGAAAATATCGCGATCGCGCTTTTGCCGATTTGGCAGATTGGAAAGCAAGTTTGTAAAGGCTTCCCAAACCACAGTAGAGGTAGGTTGGGTGGAGACGCACGAAGAATATTAAGGTTATCAGAATAATTAATTTTGCGTCGTAACCCAACATTTTATTTAATATTTGAAGCGTTAATTTTAAATGTTGAGTTAGTTATTTTGTTGTTTAAATAATTTTTGTTTCTCTCATATCATCTGTTGGGTGAAGACGCAGGAGAAACCGTAAACTAAATTAATAATCCCCAATGCGTCGTAACCCAACACTCTATTACGATTGATTAACTACTTGTATTTTGCTCAAGCCAAGCAATCAAATCATCCATGCCAGAAATTCTCAAAAGTGCCCGACACAAAGACTCTAACTTATCAGTCTGCAATGCTTGAACCTTTTGATAAATAGATTCATCTACATCCCCAAAACGTTCTGATAATAGGGATGTACATAGCGAAAAAGCCTCTTGCTGCTTTCCTTTTTGCAAAATATCTTGATAAATAACCGATTCCTGCATCATATCCTCGCTTAACAACTGACGAATCAAATCCTTCTCGAACCGCAAACCAGCTAAAATCTCTGTATACGCTGCCGTATTTTGTCTTGTCTCCCTATCTGCAATTGTAGCCACTACAGTAGCAACCTGGGATAATAGTTCCTGTGGCGACTCAGTTCGACACAACGGTGCTAACGGCAATAAAGCCGATGAATATAGTATTACAGAATAAAATAATTCAAATATAAATTATTTTTAATTGCAAATAATTATAAATTTTTCTGACAAAGAGCTTCTGACGTTTGTGAAAATACTTTGCGATCGCACTGAGGAAAATAGCGATCGCATCTTAATCTTTAGTATTCCCAATTAATTAAACTGATAAAACTGCATGAAGTGAAAAGTAAGTTGAATTTCATAAAATCAAAGTATAAAAATTAGGACTGCTAGAGCCAAATTAACTCAATGTGCGAGTTGCCTAAGTCGTGGAAATGTTGGATTTCGCAAAGTCTGCAACGCAGTGACTCCCCAACCAACATCTACTGGTTTGTAAGAATTAAGTAAAATCTACATGAATAAAAAGTGCTTTTTGAGCTATATCTATCGCTCACTTGTACTTAGTTTCCCTGGGGAGATAACACAATCCCTGTATCCCTATAGCTGTAATTATTCCTCCCAACAATCCCCAAGTACCGTCAGCAAATACATTGATGCGATGGGCTAAAGCACGATGATACGCCATTTCTTGTTGGCGATCGCTCGGTTGATTTGTAGCTACCATTTTCTCGACGCGGTTTTCTGCTGCGATTAGGGCTGTATAATCGCGGTTAAACCAATAAATTGATGTACCAACTACTGCTAAACCTGGAATTATTAAGGTAATTAGGAAAATTGCTTTGCGTAAATTCATGGAAGATGATGATTTTAATTTTGATAATTAACTTTAAGAATTACTACAATGGTAATTCTTTTGATTCCCAATCCAAACTCATGAGAATAAATAATTATAAACTATAAATTACAACACTCAAGCATTAATAATTCTATTTACTGCGATTGAAACATTTGGAAATACCAGGGGATTAATATTTCCAGTCGTCAAAGTTAATTTTGTCGAATATTCTCCATCTAAAGGTTCTCTAAACAAAATTAAATGGGATTTTTTGAGATTAACAACCCAATATTCTGAGATTCCCACTTCGGCATAAATTTTACTTTTCGTTTCCAAATCTTTTTCGAGACTAGTATGAGAATATTCAATCAACCAAAAGATATTCTCTGGATAGGGGTGATGTTCGCGATATTCCCTACCTAAAGGTTGAACGATCGCAATATCTGGTTCAGGTTCAGAATCGTTGGGTAATGTTATCAGTTTTGCGTGACGAATTTTCGCAACTTCACCCAACAAACTTGCTAAATAATCTCCAGCTTCGCTACTACAATAAGCGTGAGGTTCTCCCTCTGGTGACATTTCGACAATCTCCCCTTTGAGTAATTCAACTTTGCGATCGCAAAGCGACTCCGAAGGAGTATCGCGCAAAATTCCAGCCTCAATCATTGAGTGATAATCTGCGATCGTCCACTTTGCGATCGTCATAGTCATAGCATTCGCTCCCATTTCTGTTTTTATTTTCCCATATTAACGGCTGGGAAACTGAAGGCTAGACATGCACATCAAGGCTTTTCTTGGAATATTAAGCTCTATAAGTTCCCCAGAAATAATTTTTTGCAAACCAAAAAAAATCGCCACGTCAGGCTGAAACTGCGAGAATAGAAAGGCAAAGCTTGAATTGACTTGTACCTACCGTGAATGTTACCTCCCACACTTCAACACCAACTCAATCCCGTAAAGCCGATCATATTCGCATTTGTTTAGAGTCTGACGTTCAGTGTCGTCAAACTACAAATGGATTGGAAAAATATCGTTTCACCCATTGCTGTTTACCAGAACTCGATTTTAATGAAATCGACATTAGCACCGAATTTCTCGGTAAAAAACTCAATTCACCCCTACTAATCTCCTCCATGACTGGAGGAACAGAACAGGCAGCAATGATTAATCGTCGCCTTGCTGAAGCTGCACAACAATATAAAATTGCAATGGGTGTGGGTTCGCAACGGGTAGCTGTGGAAAAAAACCAAGTTGCAGATACTTTTGCCATTCGTAAATATGCACCCGATGCCCTACTTTTTGCAAATTTAGGGGCAGTACAACTTAATTACGATTATGGCTTAGACCAGTGCTTGCAAATTATTGATATCCTCGAAGCTGATGCCTTGATTTTACACCTCAATCCCCTCCAAGAATGCATTCAGCCCAGAGGTGATAAGAATTTTAAAGGATTAATTGACAAAATAAATATTTTATGTAGTAAATTATCCATACCAGTGATTGTCAAAGAAGTCGGTAATGGGATATCGGGAGCGATCGCACAAAATTTAATTGCAGCTGGGGTACAAGCAATAGATGTGGCAGGTGCGGGGGGAACTTCGTGGTCGAAGGTGGAAAGTGAAAGGGCTGAAACTTCGATGCAGCGAAGGTTGGGCAATACATTTGCAGATTGGGGAATACCGACAGCAGAGTGTATAACTAGTATTCGGGCTAGCGATCGCAAAATACCATTGATTGCATCGGGGGGATTGCGGGACGGATTAGAAGCAGCAAAAGCGATCGCGTTGGGGGCAAATATAGTTGGGTTTGCGATGCCGTTTTTGCAGGCTGCTGTTGAGTCTGAAGCTGCGATTTGCGATTTGTTAGAAGTATTAATTGCTGAAATCAGTACGGTGTTATTTTGTACGGGTAATGCAACTTTGGCACAACTTCAAGCTTCGGGAAATTTAAAAGAATTAGGAATCAGGAGTTAGGAGTTAGGAGTTAGGAGTTAGAAGTTAGGAGTTAGGAATCAGGAGTCAGGAGTCAGGAGTTAGAAGTTAGAAGTTAGAAGTTAGAAGTTAGAAGTTAGAAGTTAGGAATCAGGAGTTAATAATAAATATTCATTTCCCAATGCCCAATGCCCAATGCCCCATGCCCAATGCCCATTTCCCAATGCCCCATTTCCCAATACCCCATAACCATTAATTAATAACAAAAATGCGTACCTTTCTTAAACAAACTTTTGCCAGCTTAATTGGAAGCTTATTAGGACTAATTATATTTTGTGGAGTTGGAACCACAGGTCTGTTATTATTGCTGTTTGCTGCGGCATCATCTAAACAAGTTGGTCCTGAAGTTAAAGACAAATCGGTTATTGTCTTCGATCTAGCAATGAATATTACCGATGCCGAACCTAGTTCCAGCCAAATGTTTCAAGAAGCTTTCTCTGGAAGTAGTCAAGAGAGAATGTCGCTGCGAAGTGTTTTAGACGCTATTGAAAAAGCCCGAAATGATAAGCGGATTGTGGGGATTTATCTTGATGCAACTCGCGTTTCTCAATCGACTGGTGTGGCTGGGTTTGCCACACTCAAAGAAATTCGGCAGGCATTGGAAGAATTTCGCGCTACGGGGAAGAAAGTCATCGCTTATGGAATGGAATGGGGTGAACGGGAATATTACCTAAGTTCGGTTGCTGATACAGTAGTTGTTAATCCCTTGGGAGCAATGGAGATTAACGGTTTTAGTTCGCAACCAATGTTTTTGAGTGGTGCATTGCAAAAGTACGGTGTTGGGGTGCAAGTTATTCGAGTTGGTAAATTTAAAGGTGCTGTGGAACCCTTCTTACTCAACAAACTCAGTGATGAAAATCGCCAGCAAACCCAAGCGCTTTTAAATGATGTTTGGGGTGAATGGCGAAGTACCGTCGGCAAAAGCCGGAAAATAACCGCGCAGCAGCTACAAACTGTGGCAGATAGCAAAGCCTTTTTGGAAGCATCTGAAGCAAAACAGCAAGGTTTGGTGGATAAAGTCGCTTATTATGACCAAGTTGCTGGTGATTTAAGAAAATTAACCGACACAACTAGCGAAGAGAAAGCATTTAAGCAAATTAGCATTTCTGATTATGCTGAGGTTGCAGACAAATCTACAGAGCGGGAATCGAAAAATAAAATTGCTCTAGTTTATGCTGAAGGTGAAATTGTTGACGGAACAGGTGAAGATGGTCAAATTGGTGGCGATCGCTTTGCGAAAATTTTTAATAAAATCCGTCAAGATAAAAGCATTAAGGCTGTGGTGTTGCGGGTAAATAGTCCTGGTGGTAGTGCGACAGCTGCCGAAGTTATGCAACGCGAAATCCAATTAACCCGCGAAAAAGTCCCTGTTGTGGTTTCGATGGGTGATGTAGCTGCATCGGGTGGTTATTGGATTGCTACCGACTCTAACCGAATTTTTGCCGAACCAAATACGATTACTGGTTCCATCGGTGTATTTGGATTGCTGTTAAATTTCCAAAAACTCGCCAATGACAACGGTATTACCTGGGATGCTGTTAAAACTGGCAAATATGCAGATAATCAAACCGTTTCCCGTCCTAAATCACCCGAAGAATTAGCAGTTTATCAACGCAGTGTCAACCGGATTTATAATTTGTTCTTGAATAAGGTTGCCCAAGGACGCAAATTACCTCAAGATAAGGTTGCCGAAATCGCTCAAGGTCGGGTTTGGTCGGGTACGGCAGCTAAAGATATTGGTTTGGTGGATGAAATTGGTGGTTTGGATGCAGCAATTGAACATGCTGCTGGTTTGGCAAATCTGGGTGGAAATTGGAAGTTACAAGAATATCCGAAGAGCAGTAGCTTTGAAGAGCGCTTTTTTGGACGTACTGTTGATGAAGCTCAAACTGCTCTAGGTATTAACAAAGCCACAAAACAGCAAAGTAATCCTCTTTCTAACGAATTTATGAAGTTACAAAAGGAAATTAGTGTCTTGCAAAACCTAAACGATCCATTAAATATATACGCACGTTTACCATTTAATTTAAAGATTGAATAGTAGATTGTTGGTGCGATAAGCGGCGAAATCTTGCTGTTTTTGATGCATTAAGAACAGCAAAGTTTCGCAAGCTTAAGTTTTCTCTCAGGGGAAAGGATAAAAAATAAGGGGAAGAAAAGTTTTCTCCCCCTTGCTTATTATTCTGATTTTTGTTGTTTTGGTTTTTAGT
>JAAUPE010000163.1 GCA_012034595.1 Calothrix sp. CSU_2_0
CAACTTCGCTCAACGGGAGGAACCCCCGCACGCGAGTTGCTCCCCAATTCGGATTCGTCAGGGTTCCGTAGGGGGAACTCCTAACTCACAATGACCCAATTATCCGATATCTAACAGTTTTAGTTGCATTTACAAAAAAAATGTGTTCTGTTTAAACATGGGAATTTAAGGATTGATTTACTCGAAGGTTTTGGATGTGTTTATCGTTGACGGAGATATTGGAGGATACCTCGCGCGATCGCATCTGCCATTTGAGCTTGGTATTGTGATGTTTGTAGCCTTGCAATGTCGTCTTGTCCAGTCATGTAGCCTGTTTCCACTAAGATGGAAGGCATCGAACTCTTTCTGAGAACGTAGAAACGCGCTTTTCTGACTCCTCTATCTCGAATGTTGAGACTTTGAAGTACGCTATTGTGGACGATGCGAGCAAGACCTAGACCACTGTCGTAATAATACGTTTCCAATCCATTCACATCCGGACGACTTGCACCGGCGGAATTAGCATGTATACTCACAAAGACATCAGCGTTGGCTCTTTCTGCCATATCAACACGTCCTTGTAGGGTGACAAAATAGTCAGAGTTGCGCGTCATCACCGCTTGTACGCCATTTTGCTGCAAAATCTGTGCCACCCTAATCCCAATTGGCAGGATAATATTTTTTTCTAATGTTCCTCCAATTCCAGGTGCCCCCGAATCTTTACCACCATGTCCGGGGTCAATAATTACGACCAAACGTCCATCATTCCGTCTTGGTGGGGGTATGGGGTTGGGATTTGGGTTGGGGTTGCCGATAATTGGACCTGGATTACCTGGGTTGCCTGGGTTTGGTAGGGGAAATGGGGGAAGTGGTGGGGTAATTGAACTGTTGCGACGTAATTCTAAGGCGACAAATTGCCCGGTAATTTGATTTAATTGCCCAATTTGGACTCCTGATGCTGGTTGGAGCATGACAATAACGCTTCCCTGTTCTTTTTGCTCCTGTAAGCGGATGCGAAGCAGGGGACTGCCGCTATCTAATGATGGTCCGCGAACGTTGGATGTTAAACGGGCATTGGGAATTGTGATGCGGAACATTCCCGATGTTCGATCCCAACCACTGGTTGCGGTGAGATTGCGATCGCCACGAATAATTAATTGGCTGCCTCCTCCTGCTAGTTCTACAGATTCTATCGTTCCTGGGGAGTCATTACGTCCGGGTGTTGGTGGTATGCCGGGGAAGGGTCGAGGTTGGCTGGAAATCGGCGGATTCGGGTTGTTATTTCCCGGATTACTTCCCGGATTTCCTCTAGAAATACTACTAAGACGATCGGGGAGTACGACTAAACCACCACCGCTAGTTTTGGTGACTCTCCAGTCGGGACTGTCTTTTTCTACTTGTAAGGACATCCTGACGATGGGAGTTCTACTATCGAGTTGGGAGAAAATAACCCGGTTTACACCAAAGCGATTGACTGAAACATCTCTTTGTGAAAGGTTGGGAGATAGTGAGGAACTGGCAATATCGATATTAACGGTTTTGCGATCGCGACTTCGGCTAACGCGGGTTAGGGGGTTTCCACCGCTTGTACGGACAAAGAAACCATCTCCTGTAATTTGTAAGTTTTCAACTTGGTTTGTACCTTGGGCAATGTTACCAATTCTTGTTTGTGAATCAGATTTGTTGTTGGGTTCCAGGGTGACAGAATTATAGATATTCGTAAAAGAACTTCTTGTGGAAGTATTTGTGCTAGTTGGGGAACTATTGCGATCGGTTTGGGGTTTTGGTAACTGTACTACCCACCGATTATCTGACTTGCTCTCAAATTTAACTTGGCTGGGGTCGATGCTGTAACCGGGGGTGAGTTCGACGACAATACGAGACATTTGCTCGTTAAATTGTCCTACCCGTACCGAGCGATATGCGCCAGATGCTGGTTGTGTTACTTGCCTTCGCTCAAATCGTGTCCCTGGTAAATCTATGACTAATCTTGTTGGATTGAATACTAGTTGGGCTTGTGGTTGAACTCCGGTATCGGTATTAATTTCCAGTTGATTTTGACTGGAATCGAACCGCCAAGATTCGAGCGTTGCAGCACGACTAGGCGACGGTAGCATGAAGATAGTTACAAAAGTACCAGATAGTAACCAATGTAGTTTCACAGTTGTTTTCTCCTGATTCAATTTCATGGGAGTTGTCAATCTGAAGACAGCATTGGCAAATCCTCATGCAGTCACCCTAAAAGATACATAAACGTAAGATGCATCTATGCTGGAGTTATCCCATGAGAAAGCGATACTTCCTCAGTGACAAATACAGCCAGTAGCGTCACATGCTAGCATAAACCTTTCAAATTTCGATGGTGTAATCGGCTTTTAGTATCTAAGCATTACTCATACACCAATAAAGAGATAATCAGAATTAGTACTCGTTCGTCAATCCCAATTCATTACAATTGCAGCATTGGTGTAGTTGGCATTAGTTTCAATTAAGTTAACGAACTCTAAATCAAAAAAATCCAATTTTGAAGAATTTAGAAGTCAGAATTTAGAAATAAATCGATCGAGAGTTCATAAATTCTATTATTTGTGAGGGTGGGAGAACCCACCCGACAACTTGGGATAATTTATTTTTGGTATTCTCTAATACCCTAATCCTCTAACACTGGTTTATCTGGACTAACGCTGACACCGTTTGTATCTGAGTCTGGGAATACAATTTTAAGTAAGGGTGGTGCTAAAAATGTGGTTAAAATTACCATCATAATAATGGCAGCTTCTAAGGGTTTTGATAAAGCTCCCGTGTTGGAACCAATTCCCAGGAATACTAATCCCACTTCACCACGGGGTATCATCCCCACACCAATCGCCAAACGGTTGATATTTCCCTGCCCGAACACACCTAAACCCGTAACGACTTTACCAATAATTGCGATCGCAACGAGAAATACAGCCATTGCTAAACCTTCACGGTTGGCAGGAATGGCTGGGTTTAAAACGCTTAAGTCGGTTCTAGCTCCGACGGTAACGAAGAAAACAGGTACGAGCATATCAGCAATCGGGATAACTTGCTCCTGTAATTCGTTGCGTTTGTCGTTTTCATCAAGAACTAAACCTGCGGCAAAGGAACCTAAAATGGCTTCGAGGTGAATAGCTGCGGCAATATATGACATGACAAATGCAAAAATAAATGCAGGTAAAATTAAATCACCACGGGTTTTGAGTTTGCTAACAATGGCAACAAAGCTTCTGCTAAAAATATTTCCGAGTGCGATCGCGCCAATTAAAAACCCGGTTGCGGCAATAATTAAATAAACGACTTTGGAAACATCGACCGCACCATCCTTGGCTAAACTAGCAACGACAGCCAGCACAATAATTCCTAAAACATCGTCAATTACAGCTGCACCAAGGATAATTTGTCCCTCCTTAGAATTAAGTTTGCCCAGTTCCGAAAGTACCCTGGAAGTAATCCCAATACTCGTTGCAGTCAAAGCAGCACCCGCAAAAATCGCCGGAACTGCGGAAATTCCAAAAAATATCATTAACCCAGCAGTACCAGCAGCAAAGGGTACTGCCACCCCAATACAAGCTACTACTACCGCTTGGATGCCAACTGCCATCAAATCTTTTAAGTTTGACTCCAAGCCAATTTCAAACAGTAAGATAATTACACCTATTTCTGCCAATATGGAAATTACTTCTGACTGGGCTTGAAATACACCATTGGCAGCTTCCGGAGTTAAACCATCGCTGAATTCGAGAAATTGCATAATCAGCGAACCCGAAGCATCAACATTTTCACCGGGAAACACCAGTAAATGTAGTGCTGAAATACCAACAACAACACCCCCAACAAGTTCTCCCAGAACGGGGGGTAAACCGACACGATTCGATAATTCTCCACCAACTTTGCTGGCAAAGTAAATTACGACCAAACTCAAAAGCACGGATGCTAAAACTAGCGAACCATCTGCTGTTTCCGTTGTAGATGCGAGTAAAGATAATGGAGTAGTCATTAAATCGAACTGTATTGCCTCTACTAAAAATCATTTCTCTACTGTTTGAACCTCACACCAGTAAAAGTGGCGTGATTCCTGCTTCAACGATCTCTGCCTGAATTACTTCAGGAATTACAAGTTCTCCACAGGCGTTTTTTATAACCTCCGGCGTACCGACGGCGGTTGTCTTGAAAAGTCGGGGGGTTGCTGGGGAAACCCCAGCAGTATTAATATCCCCGCTTTTCGCTAGTAATCTCAAACCCTCACTTAATATATTAAGCGCTGCGTTTTTATCCCTCAAATTGTAACTATTGCAGCTAGGACAAGACCATTCACGTAACTTTAAATCTTTAACTAATGGGTTGATAAAACCGCAATGGTTGCAAGTCTGAGATGAGGGATAAAATGTACCAACAACTTACCATCTGTATGACCATAGTCTGAAGAACAATATGGAAATATGGAGCGTCTAACTCATGACTGGAAGTCACGAGTGTGCGGTTTGAAGAAATCAAGTGCAAAGAAAGCCAGGTGTTAGCAATAATTTCTGTTGAGTACGGCAGGAAAGCTTCTACTGTAGTCACTAAGGAATGGTTAATCTCAATAATCTCAAAAATTTAGGTTGCAAAAAATGTAACCAATCCAAATATAAATTTAAGTAATGCCAAAGTAAGAAAACAAGACAGGTAATAGACCTAATGCTAATTACAAAAAGTAAATGCAGACCTATTTGGCTTGCTTTTACTATTTAATAATGTATTAGATATATCTAGTATTCTAGATATTCGTATTGGCTAGCTATTTTAAGACTGAAGTTCGATTAATAGTACAGCACAGCAGAAATAAAACCACCATCTTAAATGGCTAAGAAGCTTATCAGATGGTTATTATTTCTTTTTACTTTTGCCTTTTTACTTTTGCCTTTTTGTACTAATCTTGACTAAACCTAAAATATTTTGGATTTGAGGAGTAGAAATTGTATGAATAAGTTTGTTGTGTCGAGTTCTCGACTAATTAATACTGGCAATTTTTGGAAAACTTTACCTGTTGCTTTGCTTTTGTGCGTGAGTTTTATCCAACCGAGTGTAGCGCAGGAAAAAGAGCGGATGCTTCGCACTTTAACAGTGAGTGGACGGGGTGTAGAGTCGATTCCCACGACGCGATCGCAAGTCAATGTCGGTGTGGAAGTTCAAGGTAAAGATGTTAAAAATGTTCAGGAAGAAGCTGCACGTCGTTCTTCTGCGGTGGTTGCGTTACTAAAATCACGCAATGTTGAGAAGTTGCAAACTACAGGAATAAATTTAAACCCAGTTTATAACTACACTGGAAACGTTCAGAAAATTACTGGTTATAGCGCTACTAACACCGTTAGCTTTCGTGTTGCTACCGAGCAAACAGGTACTTTACTTGATGATGTGGTCAAAGCTGGGGCAACTCGCATTGATGGTATTAGTTTTGTGGCAACGGATGAAGCAATTTCTCAAGCACAAAAACAAGCTTTGCAAAAGGCAACTCAAGACGCGCGTTTACAAGCTGATGCTGTGTTTGCAACTCTCAATTTAAAAGCAAAGGAAGTTGTTAGCATTCAATTAAATGGTGCTAACACTCCACCACCTCGTCCCATGCTTGAAAATCGTGCAACTGCTGCATTTAAAGATTCTGCGACAACTCCTGTTGTAGGTGGAGAACAGCAAGTTGAAGCATCGGTGACATTGCAAATTAGTTATTAGGGATTGGGCATTGGGCATTGGGCATTGGGCATTGGGGAATCATGTTTTTCCTATTCCCTATTCCCTATCCCCCATCCCCTGTGCCCTATTAAAATTATCTGAGTTGTAATCGTCTATTCCGGGTTTATTATCGTTCTTGGAACCGAGTAAATCTAGTTGGTCTACATTAATAATTGGCTTAGTCCGATTTGTGCCTGTATTGCGATCGCTCCAAGAATCAAACTTTAACGATCCTTTTACACCAATTAAACTACCCCTTTTGACGTAGTTTCCGGCAATCTCTGCGGTTTTACCCCAAATTTCTAACTCGAACCAGTCCGGTTCATCGGCTTTTGACGATCTTCTTCTCACTGCCAAAGTTAATCGACACTTAACCTTACCGGAATCAAAATACTTCATATCCGGATCGCCACCAACACGACCCACTAATGTGACAACATTTATACTCATGTGTTTTTTCCTTGAGTACAGACGTACTCTTAAATCGTGACTATTATCATAGCGAATTATTTGTGTTTAAAACTCTCGTGCTTAAATAACAATGGGAGTTTTACTTTAATAATTGTAAAAACTGTGTTAAACCATTAACAAAACTGTTGACATAGAAACTTGGTAATAATTACTCCAATAATGTGTCAAATCCTTACGGATATACCGACGCAGGTTGAGAATATAAAAATGTAAAGACTGGGACTTAGTAAAGATTACTAAAAGTTCTATGAAAAATAGCCTGGTTTACTAGACTCGGAATAAAAAAAGTAATAGAATCCAGCACGATTCACTCTTACGGTCGTAGTCAAAAGTATCGCAAATAGGGGGCGTAGAAGCGCGTGGGTCTTTTTAATAAGTTTTCCTTGTCGCGGGATATGGGTATCGATTTAGGTACCGCAAACACCCTGGTTTACGTATCTGGTAAAGGCATTGTACTCCAGGAACCATCTGTGGTTGCTATCGACAAAAATGAAAAGGTGGCATTGGCTGTTGGGGAAGATGCAAAGAAAATGCTCGGTCGGACACCTGGTAATGTGGTTGCCCTCCGCCCCTTGCGCGATGGCGTAATCGCTGACTTTGATACCGCCGAGTTGATGTTAAAACACTTCATCCAGCGTGTAAACGAAGGTAAGTCATTGGTTCTGCCAAGGATTGTCATTGGCATTCCCAGTGGGGTAACTGGTGTTGAACGGCGGGCTGTGATGGACGCAGCTACCCAAGCAGGTGCCAGGGAAGTATACCTCATTGATGAACCAGTCGCCGCAGCCATCGGTGCGGGGCTACCCGTTGCCGATCCAACAGGCAATATGATTATCGACATTGGTGGTGGCACCACTGAGGTCGCGGTTTTGAGTCTTCAAGGTACTGTGCTAAGTGAATCAGTGCGTATTGCTGGAGACGAATTAACCGAGTCAATTATTCAGTATATGAAGAAAGTTCATAACTTGGTAATTGGCGAACGTACTGCCGAAGATATCAAGATTCGCATCGGTTCGGCTTATCCTACCGTTGATGATGAAGAAGCCATTATGGAAGTACGGGGTTTGCACTTGCTTTCGGGTTTACCACGTACCGTTACAATCAAAGGTCCGGAGATTCGCGAAAGTATGTCAGAACCTCTATCGGTGATTATTGAAGCCGTGAAGCGTACCTTAGAACGTACTCCTCCCGAACTCGCATCCGATATTATCGACAGGGGCATTATGTTGGCTGGTGGGGGCGCATTGCTCAAGGGGATTGATACCTTAATCAGTCATGAAACAGGTATTGTTACGCACATTGCATCTGACCCATTGTGCTGTGTAGTTCTCGGTACTGGTCGCGTACTCGAAAACTTCAAACAACACGAACGGGTGTTCAGTGGTCGTTCTCGGAATATGTAGAACAGAATCTTAGGATATTGGATTCTCGCGGGAATTCAATATCCTTCGTAAATATAGTTATATATAAAGGTATATATGTTTACATCACGTTGGTGGGAGCGTAGAGGGTTACAAATTGGTCTACTGTGTTTAGCTGTTGGTACTACTATTGTGTTGCGGCAAACTCAAGGTGCGCTTTTAATGGAGGCATATCAGGGAATTACCCGTCCGCTTCAGATGCTGCAAGCTACACCAAATAAGGAAGAACGGCTGCGTGATGCTCAGATATTGGAATTAAAGACCCAAATTGCTGAGTTACAATTTCAAAATCAAAAACTTAAACAAATAGTATTTTATACAGAAAAAGAAGTAACAAAAGAACCTCCGGTTGTTGCTAGGGTAATTGGTCGTAGTGCTGATAATTGGTGGCAACAAGTTACCTTAAATCGAGGCAGTTCGGCAGGTATTCAAGAAGGCTCAATTGTGAAAGCGGAAGGTGGGTTAGTTGGTCTTGTGGATAAGGTCAGTGCTAATTCGAGCCGTGTGTTGTTAGTTAGCGACTTGAAAAGTCAAATTGGTGCCAGCGTCAGTCAGAGTGGTGCGAAAGGTGTTTTAAAAGGTGATGGCTCTGCGGAAGCAATTCTGGAGTTTTATGAGAAAGTGCCGAATGCTAAAGTTGGCGATGCGATCGCGACATCGAGTTACAGCCAAAAATTTCCTGCGGGAATGCCAATTGGTAGGGTCAAGTCTTTAGATTTTAAACGAGTACCAACATCGATCGCCAAAATTGAGCTTTTTCCACCGATTCGTTCGCTAGATTGGGTAGAAATTTATCCAAAACCGGAAACCCAACTGGAAACTCCTGAGACAAATGATTCTCAAACGAAGCCAGACAATCAATCTCCCAATCAACAGTCGAAAAAACCCTCAAATTAGCTTCTTGTAATTCTACTAAGACTATGAAAACCCTTGCAATTTGGGGTAAGAGACGCAAAAATGCGCCTAAACCCTATTCCTCTTCACCTCGCAAATCAAAGCAGCAACCCCGTAAATCGAAAAATACAGCGTTGATTAAAATCAAGCCGATCGCTAAGTGGAATCCTCGCACTCGGCAAATTGTAGATTATTCGTTGATGTTTTTTACTGTTTTTTTGTGCTTGATGCTTTTACCAAATCGCCTACCTGGTATGGAATTGCTAGGGATTGGACCAAATTGGCTGTTAATTTGGGTTGTGGCTTGGAGTGTGAAGCGGAATGCTTTGCAGGGAGCTTTGGCTGGAGTTATTTTAGGGTTCCTCCAAGATGCGATGACAGCTATGGAACCTACCCATGCATTGAGTTTGGGTTTGGTTGGATTTTTGACTGGTTTAATGCAAAAGCAGCGATTTATTCAAGAGGATTTTATTTCGATTGCTTTGATTGTGTTTGCAATGTCTGCTTTGGGTGAGGCTGTCTTTGCTTCGCAGTTGGTGATGATGCGCGATCGCAATCCGACGGATATCTGGGCATATTATCAAAGAGTTGCCCTAGCTTCGTCGATTCTTAGCAGTCTTTGGGCACCTGTTGTCTATTATCCCCTAAATCGCTGGTGGCAAAAGTTGAAACTGGCTGAACAAAATTAAGTTGGTTATTGAATAGTGGATGTTGGGTAATGGTTAATGGGGTTTAGTTGGCTGAAACAATCGACTATTAACAATCAACCAAAATCAAATTATTCGTGTTTATCTGTGCGGAGTGTGGTGAGTCTGGGTTTTATCCCAGAAATTAAGTGAGTGAGTGAATATTAAAATTATAGAGACTCGATGAATCGAGTCTCTATAATTTTTTTGGGGTTGATGTAAAGATGGTACTGCAACAAACTTTGATATCTTGAAATCAAGAATTAATTACTTGACAATTCCCAAAATTTGTGATGTATCAACTTCTCCAATTTTGGGTGTTAAGAATCCGTTTGCGTATACTCCGGGACTTGTTTGGGCAATTTGCGTGTAGGATTGACGAACTTGAGCATTAACTGCAACGGTTTTCACATCGTACATTCTCATTGCCAATTTGGGGTAAAAGCCAATGCCAACTATTAAAACTATAAAGCTTGCGGCAATAAATACTTCTCGTGGACTGGCATCTCTGTAAATAGCTTGGGTAGGTAGAACGCAATCTGTGCCAAAACAAGCCGCTTCTTCGCTTTCTTGATTCTGCACCAAAGCATCGCTAATATTACATTTGAGTTCTGCACCAGTTCCGTAAAATACCTGTTTCAACATTGAAAGTAGGTAAATCGGGGTGAGAATTACTCCCACTGCGGCAAGGAATACTGTCACCGTGCAAAATGTTGAACTGTAAATATCGCTGGTTGTGACACCAACGAATACAAAGATTTCACTAGCAAAACCACTCATTCCGGGAAGTGCGAGGGATGCCATTGCCCCAATTGTAAATAGTGCGAATACTTTGGGCATGACTTGACCGATTCCACCCATTTCGTTCATTGTCATTGTTTGGGTGCGATCGTAGGTTACACCAGCGAGGAAGAATAGTACTGATGCAATCAAACCGTGGGATATCATTTGCAGCATTGCACCGTTGATACCAATATCGGTAAATGATGCAATTCCTAGCAGTACAAAACCCATGTGGGATACTGATGAATAAGCAAGACGGCGTTTCATGTTTGTTTGAGCAAACGAGTTTAATGCGCCGTAGATGATATTGACTACACCTAAAATTGCTAAAATCGGTGCAAAGTAGATGTGTGCGTCAGATAAAAGTTCTAAATTCAGGCGTATTAATCCGTATCCACCCATCTTTAAGAGTACACCTGCTAAAATCATCGAGACGGGTGAGGATGCTTCCCCGTGGGCATCTGGTAGCCAAGTGTGCAAGGGAAAAATTGCTAGTTTGACTCCGAATGCAATCAACAATCCTGCATATAGGAAAAGTTCTAAGGCAAGAGGATAATCTTTGGTGGCTAGCTTGGCAATATCAAATGTGACTTCACCACCACCATACAGCCCCATTCCCAAAGCAGCTATGAGGATAAATATTGAAGCTGCTGCGGTGTAAATAATGAATTTTGTGGCTGCGTAACGACGCTTTTGACCACCCCAAATATTAATTAGTAGATAAACGGGAACTAGTTCGACTTCCCACATAATGAAGAATAGTAGCAAGTCTTGGGCGACAAAAACTCCTATTTGCGCGGAATATAACATTAACATTAGCGCGTAGAAAAGCTTAGGTCTGCGGTCAACTTGCCAAGCGGAAAAAATCGCTAGTGTTGTGACAAATCCAGCTAAAAGAACGAGGGGAACGGACAACCCATCAACGGAAACAGCCCAGTTTAGTCCTAACTGAGGTACCCAAGCATAGTTTTCTGCGAGTTGGAAAGTCGCGCTGCTTGTATCGTAGTTCTTCCAGAAGGCATAGCACATTAACACAAAATCTGCGATCGCAATGCCTAATGCGTACCATCGTACCCGTTTACCATCTTTATCAGGTAAGACTGGAATTAGTAAGGAAGCTACGGCAGGCAGCAGGATTATCGCAGTTAGCCAGGGAAATTGTTCTGCCATTGTGGTCTCTGAGCAAAAATACTTAGTTTTTTCAATGACCTAATTGTATATTGTTTTGTAAACATTTGTTCATAGTTATTTATCGGGGTTAACAATAAGTACACAGTTTGCGGAAGTCAAATCCTTATTCCCAGTCTTTACATCCGCTCCCTACAAAATCTTAAGGGAAGGTCATGACAACGTTTAACTTACTCGCTGTAAGATTAAAATGGTGTTTCTACCACTAGTGTAAGTGTTTTATCTAAATTTGGATGTTGAAAAACTAGCTCTCTTGCGTGTAAGTGCAAGCGATTTACATCTGCATCGCATCCATATAATTTATCACCCAAAATAGGCATATTCAAACCTCTTTCATCTGCTGAATGTACTCTCAGTTGATGGGTTCTGCCAGTGATTGGTTTAAACTCAACACGAGTATGATTTTTTTGTGCTTTAAGTTTTTGTATTTCTAATTCTTGTATTTTTAATTCTTGAAAATACGTAATACTAGGTTTTCCATATCTGAAATTAACTTCTTGGGAAGGACGATTTTCTGGATTTCCCCACAATGGTAATTCAATTATGCCTTGCTGAGTTTTCATCAATCCAGACAGCACAGCTTCGTAAATTTTTTGAACCTGTCTTTGTTGAAATTGCTGGCTAATTTGGCGGTAAATATCTAAATTGCGAGCTAATAACAAAATACCCGAAGTTTCTCGATCTAATCGATGTGTTGCGATTAAATTCATTCCATCTGGTAGTATATTTCGCAAACGACTAAGAACACTATCTTGAGTATCGTGATATCTACCGGGAACGGAAAGCAATCCTGCGGGTTTATTGATAGCAATTAAATATTCATCTTGGTAAATGATGGGGAGTGAATTGTGAACATTAGATACTATATATTGATTTTTTTCATTTTTATCTTCCTTTATCTCTTCTTTTTCTCGTCTAATTCCTGATAATAAAAATCCCATAATTGGTTGACAGCGTTCTTCACATGCACCATAAAATACTCCAGGTATTTTATCGCCATTTGCTGAGGCTTTACCCCACCAAAATTCAGCCATAGCTAATGGTTTCAAAGCATTTGTTGCAGCATAATGTAGTAATTTTGGGGCACAGCAATCACCCGTTCCTGTCGGTAAACCAAGGGGCATTAATTGACGCAATGTTTGTGACATACCTAAGAAATTTGTTAGGGAATATGCAGCATGCATTTGTGATTGAAGTTGTCGAGAAAGTTCTTTCCGAAGCTGTTTTAATTCTAAAACCTGCTTATCTGCGGATTCAATTATTTGTTTTATAAAATGTAGTTTCTTGTTGATTTCACGCTTTAATAATTTGCATTCGATGCCATCTTGACGACTTTCAGCATTGAGTTGTTCGAGTCTACTCGCAAGTGTTTCTTCTGTTGAGGTTGCTATACAAATTTGTCGCTGTTGCTGTCGTTGTTGTTTGCGTTGTTGGTGAAGTTTTTTGAGGTTTTGCGATCGCACTTCCAACTCTAGCGCTATGATTTGATATTGTTCCCGTTCTGGTATTTGTTGGAGAGCAATAATTTCTTGTTTGATTTCTTCTAATTTAACTAAAGTATAATGTTCGTCTAGCTTTACCTCGTTCCGTCCAGGAATAGGTGGAACCCAACCATTAACTTGATTGCTACCATTTAGTAAACCCGAAAATGCTTTGAGTATTCTTTGTTCACCATTTGCTAATTCAACTATTAATATTCCGTACATTTTGCTTTCACGAGAATATTGTTCGTCGCTAGCTAATGATGCATTAATCCACGGGCAATGTTTTCTGCTAGGTGAGTACGTGGAAGTTGCAGAAGTTCGCCACTTTGAGGACAATAAGCTTGGTAATAATAATTAGGTTTGGTATTTACATTAGGATGATTAATGGGATAATTGCAATTGAGAAAATCTGAAAATGGCTGTAAAAGTTTCATCTCAAGAAAAAAATTGGAAAAGTAAAATGGACAAAATTCAAGAAGCAATTAAAATCTATGCTGCCAACTTCGTTTTATTTATCTTAATCGTACTCTCAGTCAGATTTCCAGCCAATGTCTTGACTGAAATTATAGTTCATAACTTACCAAAATCAACGGATGTACTAATGCAAACAGCAAATGAAGTTAGAGTTAGTAACTTTATTAGTGCAATTTTTGACCCGATTTATGTAGGTGCAATTATTTACTGTGTATGGCAAATCAAACGAGGTGGAGCTTTTAACTATAATAATGCTATGTCTGTTGGGGTTCAAAATTGGGGAAAATTGTTTACAGTAAATTTGCTAGCTGGAATATTTATAGTACTAGGATTAATTGCTTTTATCATTCCCGGAATTATTTTAGCTATTCGATACTGTTTCGCGACAGCAATTGTCATTGCGGAAGGTTATGGAAACAGTTCGCTAGTTTTAAAACGTAGTGCTGACTTAACCAAAGGTAAGCGATGGGAACTGTTTTTTATTACTTTTTAATAGCTATTATGTTCTTCGTACTCGCATTTATAATCGCAATACCTTTTAGCTTCTCAAACAGCATTATTAGTAATGTAATATCCACGTCTATTATTGATTTGATTGTACCAATATTTCCGATCGCACTGTTTTTGTATTATTGGCAAGCACAACAGCAACAAGAAACCCTTTAACTATCTGCTTTTTGATTCAGCAATACCAATGTCTGAAAATATTTTCAGTCAGCAGATTAGAAGTTGTAGGGTAATACCATTTTGGATTTTAGATTTTGCGGAAAATGAGCGGTGTCGGTTTCCGTCCCGCTCAATTTTCCAAGACGGATTTTGGATTGTGAAAGATATACTGGATAAGCTTTTTACGACTCCATCTGTGGCAATTATTTTTCAAAGAAGATAAGAAGAATCTATGTTGCAGATGATGTGGCTGGAAAACTATTACAATATTACCCTGAGCGAGAATAAGGCTAATTTATAATTTTATGACTTCTATTACGACTGTAAAAACTGAGTACGAGGCAATTATTGGGCTAGAAACCCACTGTCAACTCAGTACCAACACCAAAATTTTCTCCGATAGTTCTACCGCATTCGGTGCTGACCCCAATACTAACATTGACCCTGTTTGCATGGGAATGCCTGGAGTTTTACCCGTTCTTAACCAAAAGGTTTTGGAATATGCAGTAAAAACAGGGTTAGCGTTGAATTGTCAAATTGCAAAATATAGTAAATTCGATCGCAAACAATATTTTTATCCCGACTTACCCAAAAATTACCAAATTTCCCAATACGATTTACCAATTGCCGAACATGGTTGGTTAGAAATTGAGTTGATTGATAAAGATGGCAATCCCATTCGCAAACGTATTGGTATTACCCGTTTGCATATGGAGGAAGATGCGGGAAAATTAGTCCATGCAGGGAGCGTTGGTGAAGCCTCTCGGAACGAGACTCGCCTTTCTGGTTCTGCATACTCATTGGTAGACTACAACCGTGCTGGTATCCCCTTGGTGGAAATTGTTTCCGAACCCGATTTGCGTTCCGGACAAGAAGCTGCTGAATACGCTCAAGAATTACGGCGAATTGTCCGCTATTTGGGTGTGAGTGATGGTAACATGCAAGAAGGTTCGCTACGATGCGACGTAAACATTTCTGTACGTCCCGTCGGACGAGAAAAATTTGGGACAAAGGTCGAAATTAAAAATATGAACTCGTTCAACGCGATCCAAAGAGCGATTGAATACGAGATTGAACGTCAAATTGCTGCTGTGGAAGCAGGGGAAGAAATTTTCCAAGAAACAAGACTCTGGGAAGAAGGTTCGCAACGTACTATTAGTATGCGAAAAAAAGAAGGTTCCAGCGATTATCGCTACTTCCCTGAACCAGATTTAGGTCCGATTGAAGTGACTCAAGAACAACTTATCACCTGGAAGAGTGATTTACCCGAACTTCCCGCAAATAAACGTCATCATTACGAGGCAAAATTAGGACTTTCCCCCTATGATGCAAGGGTTTTAACCGAAGAACGTGCTACCGCAGAATATTTTGAAACCGCGATCGCATCTGGTGCAAATCCTAAAGCTGCTGCTAACTGGATTACTCAAGATATTGCTGCTTACCTCAACAAACAAAAACTTAGCATTAGCGAAATTGGTTTAACTCCACAAAATCTCGCTGAACTCATTACCCGCATCGAAAGTGGAAAAATTGGTAATGCGATCGCAAAAGAAAAGTTACCCGATTTACTCAATGGTGTAACTCCAGAAAAAGCCTTCGCTGGTAAAGAACTTATTCCGATCCTGCGGTTCTTGAACCTATTATCGATGAAGTTATCGTCGCAAACCAAAAAGAGTACGAAAAGTACAAAGCTGGTAATATCAACCTCAAAGGTTTTTTTGTCGGACAAGTTCTTAAAAAGACCAATAAACTTGCTGAACCTCGTCTGACTAACGAATTAGTTGAGAAAAAGCTTAATTCTTAAAAACAAGGCAGAAGGTAGAAGGTAGAAGGTAGAAGGCAGAAGGCAGAAGGCAGAAGGCAGAAGGCA
>JAAUPE010000164.1 GCA_012034595.1 Calothrix sp. CSU_2_0
AGAGCTTACCGTTCTTACAAACTCTCACGCCCGGAAACCGGGACGCGCGAGGTTTGCGCTTTCTGACCGTTCAGGGACGTAAATATCCTCAAACCATCGGTCAATGTTACGAGCCGCGTTTAAGTCTCTATCAGCTTTGTAGCCGCAATTAGGACAGATGTAAACACGGTTCTTTAATGGCATTTTGTGACGATGCAATCCGCAGTTAGAGCAAATTTGAGAACTTGGAAAGAACCTATCAACTAGGATTAATTTACCCTGGAATTTCTCAGTTTTGTACTCTAACTGCCGTTTAAATTCATACATCCCACAATCAGCAATAGCACCTGCTAATTTATGATTTTTCAAGAATGCCTTAACATGCAAATCCTCAATTCTAACTTCGCTGTGGTTTTTGGCGAGGTGGTGAGTTAGTTTATGGATTGCATCTTTACGGATATTTGACACTTTAGCGTGCAATTTAGCCAGTCTTTTTACCGCTTTTTTGCGATTATTAGAACCTTTAACTTTTCTGCTAACACGACGTTGAGAACGCTTTAAACGCTTACTCATGCGTCGGTATGCTTTCGGGTTGGAGAATACTTTACCGTCGCTACGTCTATATATGGGCAGAAATTAGCGAACAGTTGCTTACCCCTAACGCGCCAGTTCGAGTTACAATCCCCGCGATTATCTCAACTCCACAGTTGATTATATGTTCTCTCGCTTCGGAAAGCGGAGTGCTGGTAATCAAACAAATATCGGCTGAACCTGGTGTTGGATAGGTGGCTTTTGGCTCAAATTCCTGACCAAGTTCGTGTAGATTAATTTTCTGCTGTCCAAATTGCAATGCTATGCGGAAATCTGCAAATGTTACTACCTGCATACCTAAAACACGAACATAAAATTCACAGGTGACATTAATATCACGCACTGTTAAGACTAAATGGTCAATTCGTTCGATATTAATCATGGATTTATTACCTATCCACAGTAGGAGCGAAGTTTAACCTAACTATTCCAACGTAAATTTGGGTTTACGCAGTCACTCCACTCAACCTATAAAAAAGTCAAATTTTTAATCGCTAACAGCATATCAAAACTAGCAGCCACGGTTCAAACTAAATTAAGGTTTTTGGGTAAAATTATTATCAAGCAATTATCAAGTTATTAAAATTTGGTGACATCTAAGTGTTATTGCTATTTTTACTATATAATTTATTACTGTAGATATTGAAATTTAAGTTATATTTGACACTTTAAGTTTTAGCCTATAAATATAGATATAATTGTGCGCTAGTATACATAGGAACTATTGCGCTTTTGTGCGAGATTATATTCGTCCAACGGTCGAGTTGACCATGCAACAGTATTCAAACCTGCCAGAGAAAAACTTACAAGTTGATGAAATGCCAAAACTTCTAAATACAGTTCAGCAATTGCGTGCCGAACTGTGCTTAGAACGTGGTTTGAATAAGTTACAGTCTCGCTTTAATGAGTGTTTAATTTCTGCTTGTAGTCAAAATTTACAGCTTTGGCAAGTGGAAGCGGAAATTTTTCAAGTTGTGGTGGACGAATTAAATGATATTTTGAATTCTAGTCAGCTTTCCCTTGAAGTTTCTCATTGCGCGATCGCATTACCTCAAATTGGTGAAAGCGTCAGCAAAATATCCTATCTTCCATCATCGTCGAGGCAAGATTCTCGGAAATTGCCTGTGATGCTGAAATCGCAAAGGGAATTACATTTTAATTTAGAAGCAGTAATTGAGTCAGAAGATTTACTGTTTTTGGAATCACAACAACCCCGTCGAGGTTTTTCGATCGCAGTTGGTTCTGAAGAGATTGTGGGATGGTTGATTGTTTTACTCAAACCAAATGTTGTTAATGATGAAAACGATGGCGATGTTAAAAATGAGACTAGTAATCTCAACCTGGATGTGAAAGATAAATTGCGATGGTCGATAGACCACTCCTACGGAGTATCGGAGTTTATCGAGCAAGTTATTCAGCGATGTGTGGCAGTATTGATACAAGTAAGGCAAATGCAATCTTTACAGCAGGTTTGCCAGCATTTAGAAAATTTTAACCAAGAACTTCAACGCACCAACCAAGTCAAAAATCAGTTTTTGGCGAATACGAGTCACGAAATTCGTACACCACTAAGTTCTATTCTGGGTTTTACCCATTTATTATTAGCTCAAGGGTTCGATCCTAGTCGCGATCGTCATCAAGAATATTTAAATATTATTCAGTCTAGCGGTAAGCATTTATTAGCTTTGATTAACGATATTTTGGATTTATCCAAGATTGAAGCCAATCAAATGGAAGTGCAGTTAGAAACGGTAGATTTACCTGCACTTTGTCGAACTGTTTTTGCATTGGTGAAGGAAAAAGCTGCGAATAAGGGGTTGCAAATTAAATTAGAGTTAGAAACTGATGTGATGACACTAACTGCTGATTCATTGCGACTCAAGCAGATGCTATTAAATTTACTTTTTAATGCCTTAAAATTTACCGAAAAGGGAACCGTAGGTTTGCAGGTTAAGCAAGAAGATGAGTATGTACATTTTGTTGTCTGGGATACTGGTACAGGGATACCAAAAGAACATCAGGGTGAATTATTTCAACCCTATTCGCAAATTGCCAATGCTTTAGTTGGACGTGATGAGGGTACTGGTTTAGGTTTATCTGTCACTCGTAGACTTGCGGAACTTCACGGGGGTTATGTTGAAGTTGAATCTGAAGTCGATCGGGGTTCGCGATTTACAATTGCATTACCGATTAACCCCTGTTTAGAATTATTAGAAGAAGGAGGTGCTAAAGTTGAAAATATTGATAGTTTGATTAATTCTCATAACGCTAATAATTCTAATATTTCTGATATTTACTTATCTCTTCCTCCTCTTGTTTCTCCTTCCCCTTCTCCGAAAATTGTCTTGGTTGAGGATGATTTGACCAATGCACAATTGATGCAAACTTACTTAGGAAAATTAGGTTATCAAATAACTTGGGTAAAAAATGCTGCTGACATGTTGCAAAGTTTATCAACAGAGGTTCCGGCAATAATCCTCATGGATGTTTATTTACCCGATGGGAATGGCTTGGATTTAATTAAACAATTACGCAAGAAGAAAAAGTATAAAAATGTTGTAGTGATAGCACAAACGGCAATGGCAATGAAAGGCGATCGCGAAATTTGTCTTGCTGCTGGTTTTGATGAATATATTTGTAAACCAATTGAATTACCGCTATTGGCTGCATTAGTTGCTAAATACAGTCAAGCTGAGATTTAGTGTTTGGTGTTCAGTAATAAGTGGTCAGAATAATCCGATAGATTTAGTACAAATTGGTAAAAATAAATCTGCTATTTGAAAGTATTAAAAAGCTTACACTAGATTAAAATTATATGAGGTAGAGTCAAACAACTCAAAAGCCATATATAAAGCTGTTTGACTTCTGCTGTATCTTTTATGTTTCCTGACTTCTGGCTCCTTACAACTCGTGTTATTAATTATTAATGGATTTCAGTAATGTCACAAGTCGTATCTATTTGGAAGTTTACTAAATTTTTTGCTTTATATGTGATTGTTAGTTTAGGTATTTATTTCTTAACTTCTTTTACAATTCCTGCTTGGCTACTATATTTGTTCATTCTTGTCCCGTTCTATATAATTTGCCTTCTCTACCTGATTAATCTAAGTTTAAAGTATCGTCAAAAGATGCTTAGATATCGAAGATTACCATTATACCTGAGTTTTCTTTTTCAATTTTTAATTATTCTGACAAGTCCGACCAATTGTTATGGTTGGAAGCAAGGTCAAGCCTGTTATTCGTTTATTCAAACTCATTTTTCTGGGAGTAATTTGACTAGTTTTCAAAGTACTTCCCCACATTGGAGTGTAGTTGAAAATATGTTTCCAGTCGTTTCGTTTTTGTACATTATTTCTGTTGCCGTTTTCTTAAAAAAGATTTGGATTCAAAATTAGTAACATCATGTAATATCACGTTTGGAAATATGTTGACATTAGGTGCGATCGCGTGTTTATTTTTAGCACAATCGCTATAAGCTTAACGCAACCCGAATCACCACCACAAATTATCTGGTTGACGTGCAAGAGATTTTGATTACAACTTTGTCAAAACGCTGTAAATCTTATACAAATTTGAAAAAAATAACGTGACAGATGGGTGGATGGAGATGTGGCATTGCTACGTCTCTACAGGTTGTGTATGCGTTGCAATGATTTCTTGAATTGGTATTACAAATATGGTGGTTATCAGTTGAGTAAAATACATTTGGAAATCGAGAATACTGTAGGGGCAAATAACCGTTTACCCTGATTTGTATTGCTAGCGGTTAATTTTGCATATCTTCGGCATGACTAGAAATAGTAGCTTATGTAGCGTGGTTTGATTTAACCGGGAGATTTCATCATGTTGGCTGAAGGTGAAAGTATTAGTTTATCTGGAGAATTGTATTTTTTTAAAAGCAATGACCCTTTATTGCTAGATAATGCAAATAATATTTGGTTGGTAAAATCGGGTTCTTTGGCTCTGTTTGCAATTAATGTTCAGCATGGTGTTCCTAAAGGTAGAAGACGTTATCTTTTTAGCGTTAAAGCTGGAGAAGCGATGTTTTCAGTTGTACCAATCTCGGCAGATGGTGGACACCAAATTCTTGCTGTTGCTTTGGAGGAATGCGAACTTGTATTAGTTTCAATGTCGGAATTTTGCGAATTGTTTATTAGAGAAAAAATCGAGAATAAAATTTCTTTGAATTCGGGGAATGAAGTAAAACTAGAGTCAAAAATCAATGCTTGGGTACATCATCTTGGTTCAGCAATCTCAGAAATTACTTCGCCAAAATTGCCTACCCCAACGCAATCACCGGGATGTGGTGTTTTAGGTGCGGGAGAAGTGTTTCAAGCAAATCATGACACTGTTGTTTGGACTCAAGTATTACAAGGCAAAGCGAATTTACTCGGATTAGATAGCTTAGAAATTTCCTCAGATATTGGCAGAATTCCCTTAGAAACATATTTATGGTTACAAGCTCAGGATATTTTAGAAATTGATTCGCTGTTAAGTGAAAATATTCACGATGCCAATATATTATTAACCGGTTTAAATAAATTACAAACTTTTATATTACAAGCGATCGCACAATTAGAACAACAGCAAAATCAAGTTGAGTTAGTTCGCTTTCAAGCTAGGGAAAAGCTCAATAATCAAGCAATTACAAATACACTCGAAGAATTTGCGAGTATTTTTGATAGCCAAGAAAAGCAAGTTTCCACTGTTAAAAAAGCCCTAACTTCGGACGAAGCATTATTATTTGCAGCTGGTGCAGTAGGTAAGTTTTTGGGAATTAATATTTGTCCCCCTGGAAATTCTGAAGATTTGCGACGGGTACGGAATCCTTTAGATGCGATCGCTCGTGCTTCCAGAATTCGAGTGCGTCGGATTACATTGCGGGATAAATGGTGGTTACAAGATAGTGGACCTTTGCTTGCTTACACTTTAGAAGATAATCGTCCGCTAGCCATCTTACCAATTTCCGACACCCGTTACGAAATTATTGACCCAATCTTACAAACGCGAATTAAATGCGATCGCAAAACTGCTAGCACGATTTCGGGAACAGCGTACACATTTTATCGACCTTTACCGCAGATTTTGCAAGCAACATCTTTGCTGCAATTCGCTCTCCACAGACGTTCTAAGGAACTATGGACATTATTACTTGGAGGAATTGCCACCACATTGTTAGGTGCGATCGCTCCTCAAGCTACTGCTATTCTCATTGACCAAGCAATTCCCGATGCGAATAAAGCTCTACTTTACCAAATTGCCTTCGGTTTAGTCGCAACAACCTTGGGTGCAACCCTATTCCAATTAACCCAAGGGTTTGCGATTATGCGTTTGGAAACTTTTGCCGATACGACAACGCAAGCAGCAGTCTGGGATAGACTTTTGACGCTAAAACCGTCGTTTTTTCGAGAATTTTCCATTGGTGATTTAAGTGCCCGTGTTTCTGTTATCAGTCAAATTCGCCAAAAGCTTAGTAATACCATCCTCAAAACTCTCTTTTCCAGCGTTTTTTCATTGCTGAATTTAGGATTACTATTCTACTACAGCTTCCCCCTAGCATTAATTGCCGTACTTGTTGCCCTAATTAATATCGTCGTCACAATCATTTCCGGAATTCTCACCCTTCGCAAAGTTCGTCCGTTGCTGAACATGCAGGGAAAACTCTTCGGAATGATGGTACAAATTATTGGTGGTGTATCAAAATTCCGCACATCAGGGGCAGAAGCTAGGGCATTTGCTTATTGGGGTAGGCAATATCGCCATCAATTACATTTGATGATGGATGCCCAAAGTATCGACGATAACCTAGTAGTGATTAATAATATTCTTTCGGCTCTCACACCAGCAGTAATTTTCGCTTTTGCCACAAACTTATTGCAACAGTCCCATGCAGATGGTGCAACAGCTTTTTCTACGGGTACATTTCTCGCATTTAATGCAGCATTTGGCACATTTATTAGTGGTGCAACTAGCTTAAGTACAACCGTCGTCGATATCCTCGAAGCATTACCACTGTGGGAACGTGCCCAACCTATCCTCAAAGCCACACCAGAAGTTGATAGTACTAAATCTGACCCTGGTCGATTATCGGGAAGGGTGGAAATTAAGAATGTGATTTTTCGCTACCGTGCAGATGGTGCTTTAACCCTTGATGATGTCAGCTTGCGAGCAGAACCGGGAGAGTTTATTGCCCTTGTGGGACCATCGGGAAGCGGGAAAAGCACTTTATTTCGACTCTTATTAGGATTTGAAAATCCAGAATCGGGAAGCGTTTGTTACGACGGACAAGAACTTGCGGGGTTAAATGTGAATGCAATTCGCCGTCAGTTGGGTGTAGTCTTACAAAATAGTCGTTTAATGTCTGCATCTATTTTTGAGAACATTTCCAGCAATGCTGTTTTAACAATGGATGAAGCTTGGGAAGCAGCAAAAATGGCAGGTTTAGCTGAAGATATTGCAGCGATGCCAATGGGAATGCATACGGTAGTTAGCGAAGGTGCGACTAATTTATCAGGGGGACAACGGCAAAGATTATTAATTGCCCGTGCATTAGCTTTACGTCCGCGAATTTTGCTTTTTGATGAAGCAACTAGTGCTTTAGATAATAAAACTCAGGCAATTGTTAGTGAAAGTTTAGAAAAGCTGAATGTTACGCGAATTGTCGTTGCCCATCGCTTGAGTACAATTCGTAATGCCAATAGAATTTATGTTTTACAAAATGGTAGATTAGTTCAGCAAGGAAGCTTTGAGCAACTAGCACAGCAACCTGGATTATTTAGCTTGCTAATTCGACGACAACAAGTTTAAAATTTTATATTTATTTTGATTTTCCATGAAGAGAACATAAGTTCGAGGATTCGTTTTTTCCTTCCATGACAAGCTTGTTGCTTCTGCGATCGCGCAAACCAAGCTCCTTAAAATGTCAATTATTACGATTTCCAAGTTCAACTCAACCCTCAAGCGATCGCAAAATATCAAAGTGTAGCAGTCCCAAATATATTAAACAATTCCCATATCATTTGCGATCGCTCGATCTAACCGATAAGTTGGCGCTTCCCTGTATAATGGCATACGCTCGGAAATTAAAGTTTTCAGGATTGGATTTAATAATTCAAAACTAAAAAACCAGGTTTACCTTCATGGCAGTTAAATATACCGAACCTGATTTTCCATTTCGTCTGCTGTTACTTGGTTCAAAATTGCCAGTAATCGTTGTGCGATTTCTTGAGGTGAACGGCGGATAGCTAAAATTACACCATAATGTTTTTGCCCTGTTGAAAAGTATGACTGGATAAGCGCTTCAAAATCGCTACGGTTGTGCGTAACTAACGCTCTTTGTTGGTTAACTGCGTATAAAAGTTGTTCTTCATCACTTGCTTGAAGTTGTTTAGCATCTCTTACAGTTAAAGCATCAAATCCTCTTGCATTCAGCAAATCTGCCACCAATACACTAACATCTTCGTCTAAATACAGACGGATGAATAAACTACTCATAGATCGCGCACCAATGGATCGATTAGATTATCAGGGATTCGGTTACGCTCAATATAGGTATTGATCTCCTCTTGGTGATCGCTGTAATAACTCAATGCGTTGAATATCTGTGCGAGTGTTAGGTGAGGCAACCCTCTTGAAATCTCTTCAGGTGCGATTCCCATACGCCAAGTCTCAACAATTGCTCTAACGGGCGTGCGTGTTCCTTTGATAATTGGTTCACTGCTTAAAATCCGCTCATCTCTGACGATGTAAAGATGCTCTGTGATTTGAACCATAGTTTAGTTGCTCATCAGTATTATCGAACATATAATCATAGCAGTCCCAAATATATTAAACAATTCCGGTGTCATTTGCGATCGCGTGAAGTAACAGAATCCATTTCATCCATCGCTGCATTTCAAGTGCATTAACAGCAAAGAAGAAATTTGGTCAGTACGAGTGACGCGAAGCCATCGTGCCCTCGGCGTTTTGGAGGGAGACACAGTTACCTGGTTTTGGATTGGCGATCGTGATGAATACGAAAAATTCTATTCCTAAGCAGCAGCAGTAGAATAAATAGTTGTGCTGCTTTCTTGTTTAGACGACATTCGTATTGTATGGTGAGTGATTATGATTTCAAATCAACATTTTCTGCAAAATTTATACGATGCCTTTAACAAACGTGAGATTGAAACAATCATCTCGGTGATGAACCCGGATGTGAAATGGGCGAACGGAGTGGAAGGCGGTTTCGTTTACGGACGCGAAGCGGTGCGCGAATATTGGATTAATCAATTTAAAGATATTCAACCGGAGCTTGAAACCTTAAAATTTGAGACGGACGAAAACAATCGGAACATTGTCACCGTTCATCAAATTATCAGAGATTTGCAAGGCAATTTGCTTGCAGATACCACAGTTCATCAAATCTTCACCATTGAGAATGGTTTAATCAGTCTTTATGAAATTGGAGATACCGACACAATCCAAGAGATGATTCAAAAAACGAGAGCTTCCAACGAGCAATGATGTTTCGGCTTTCAGTTTCAGCGATCGCGTTTTATCAAACATCGGCTTTTGTGAACTACCTACACTGACCTTGCGGTACAGTGTAGGCTTCCCAATTCATTGGGGATTGCCTCGACCTTCGTAGATTTTTTACGTCCCGAAGATTTTGGTCTTACATCCCCTCCAAGGGCAGAAGCGCTAGTTCCTAACGCCAAAATTCGCAATCCTTCATTTCTAATATTTATTGCAGCATTGATGTCTCTATCATGCTGCTTGTTGCAGTGTTGACAATCTACAAATCTGACACTCAAGGAATCATATCCTTTCTGTAGCATTGGGATAGGTAGTAGTGTCTCGCTACAAAGTTGAGAAGATGGGAAGAAACGACCTATTTCGATATAGGTATGTCCGAATTTCTCAGCTTTGTATTTGAGCATAGTTTGAAACATTCCCCATCCTTGGTCAGATATCGCTTTTGCCAAGTTTCGATTTTTAACCATGTTCTTAACTGCTAAATCTTCTACACAAATAACTTGGTTTTCGTATGCTATTTTGCGAGATAGTTTGTGTAGAAAGTCTTCTCTGACCCTAGCAATTTTACTAGATACTTTTGCAACTAAACGTTTCGCTTTACGACGTTTGTTAGAAGCTTTATCCGCCTTTTTAGCAAGTTTTTTCTGTTTACGTTTTCTATTCTTTTCTAACTTAGCTAACTGCTTTTTAGGGAGTTCGTACTTTGAGCCTTCCGATGTTATAGCAAAGTCTTTTAACCCTAAATCAACTCCTATAGCTTCTCTAATTGCTACTACTGGTGTATCTTCTTGGTTAAAAAGAATAGAAGCGTAGTATCTACCGTCTGCGTTTCTAGATATAGTTACAGTCGTGAATTTCGCGCGAATCTTGCCACCGGGGAGAATCCCCGTGGCAAAGTTCGCGTCAGGTAGTTGTTTGTGAAACACTGTTTTTATTAATCCCAAATTACCAGGGAACTTAATCACAGAATCTTCTGCGATTAACTTAACGTTTTGGGGGTATTGAATCGATTGTTTACCATGTTTAGATTTAAAGTTAGGATATTTGGCGCGTCCTTCAAAAAAGTTGACAAACGCACTAGAAAGATTAAATGTTACTCGTTGCAGTACTTGACTGTACGCAAGACCTAACCATTCATATTCTTTTTTTAACCCAGGAAGCAATTTATCCATTGCTACTTTAGAAAGACCTTTCCCTGTTTCTTTGTATGTTGTTGAAGTTACATTAAGCATATAGTTCCACAACCAACGGGTATTCCCAAAACATTGGGAAAGATAAGTTTCTTGTGCGTCCGTGGGATAAATTCTAACTTTAATTGCTCTATACATGGTGAGACCACTTGGCGGTGTCGGTTTCCGTCCAGCCAAAGTGGCGAACCCGGAGGGTATCGACCTTACCGTGTTTACTTATTCATGATAACACATATTTATAATGGTGTGCTACCTAAAACCAAATCTAACAGTTCGTCTCGTCACTGTAGTTTTCCCTGTTTTCGCTATGCTCAAATTCACTCAAACTACGCAACTCGACTCACTCACAATTCATCTCAACACTGACCTGAGTACAGGTACAGTGTGAGCCTTCTTGCTGCTTAAGGTAAAATCTTAATGAGGAATACGATCGCATATAGGATTAAACTGCGATCGCACAACTTCATCCCAGCAATTCTCATTATGAGAATAATTATCGCACAAGTCCGTCAATTTGGAGAATTCAGGTATCTGAAGTTTATATAATGACGGGAACTGGACATGTGGGGCGTGTCTTTCTGGCATGGCTTACACTGGCTAAAGGTTAAGATAATAATAAAACGTTGGAATTACTCTAATGAGACTGGATCGTATTACGAGCAATCCGAAACGGATGAATGGTCAACCCTGTATTCGCGATCTTCGCCTTACTGTTCGTCGGGTGATGGAACTGCTGGCAACTTATCCAGATCGGGAAGAACTACATCAAGAGTTTCCGGAACTAGAGGATGAGGATATTCGGCAAGCTCTAATTTTTGTATCTTCTTACCTTGACGATCGAATTGTTGAACTACCCAACCGCTATGAAGTTGTTGCTTGATCAAGGATTGCCACTATCGGCAGCAGCATTATTACGTGATGCAGGTATCAATACCGTCCATGTGGGTGAAATCGGAATGTCAGAAGCCGAAGATGCAGAAATCATCCAGAGAGCCAGAGACGAGAGGCGTGTGGTTGCTACACTTGATGCAGATTTTCATACATTGCTGGCACTTGATGAAGCAACCTCTCCCTCGGTCATTCGTATTCGGATTGAAAGGTTACGTGCCCAAGCATTAATGAATCTATTGTTGATAGTAATTGCTGAGTGCGAGGAGGAGTTAGAACAAGGTTCGGCGATTTCGGTTGAGCCAAGCCGTATTCGTATTCGTCGTCTTCCGTTGGTGACTGATGTCTAACAATTCAAATGCAGCGAACGCATTTCAACCGTTCGTGCTGAGTTCGAGCCGTTAAACAGTAAAATTTTAATGAGGAATACGATCGCATCTGCAATTAAACTGCGATCGCACAACTTCATGCCAAAGACATATCGTATTAATTATCTCAAACCAGGTTCATCAACAATTGGTGCTGGAAGCGGAAATTCTTCACCACGTAAATAAGCATCAAATTGCTCCTCAAAACGAGTCCAACTAGTTGCGATCGCTCGATCTAACCGATAAGCTGGCGCTTCCCTGTATAATGGCATACGCTCGGAAATTAAAGTTTTCAGGATTGGATTTAATATTCCAAAATCGCTTGTTTTTGCACCTGTATAATTCAAAACTAAAAAACCAGGTTTACCCTTCATCTTCATCCAAGGTTCCCACGGTCCCATGCGAAAATAGGATAAACAAACGGAGCGATCGCTTTCAATTTTTGTAGTTTCTTCGGTTAATAATTTAGTTGGAAAATAAATTTGTAGGAATCAGAAGATTGAATATGTTTTCGGGTGAGTAATCGGCAAATTTCGTATTTTCTGCCAAGAGATTGGGTATTTTCCAATTGAAATCTAGAGAGACAGCAGAAATTTCCGGTGCTATATCAGCTTTGATTTGCGGGGGGATGGGAAATTCTTGGTAATCATAATGACGATGCATAACGTTCAAAGTCTCATGACTCCAAGGATTGTACCATTGCTTTAATACTTCTCCGGTTTCCGGGTCTAAATAAAGCGTGATTTTACGACTTACTAGAGTCCATTGCAAAGTTGTTTTATCTTGAATACAACGGGATATATCAACACCAAGAAAATCGAACAAATGAACGGGTTCATCTCCATCTAATGGATGAGCATACATAGTACCCATTGCTTCAAAATAGCAAGTCTCGCTATCAGTGTTGCAGCGTATTTTTACAAATTGCACATCTGAAATGTTTGATTTAGTTAAACTCATAAATTAAGTAGCAAATTTGGTTCCTATTTATCCATAAAGCATATTTTTCTATTTGATTCAAGCCATAAAAAACACTTTTTCAAAAAAATCAAAAATAATACACAATTCAGAATCAATTCACAAATTTTTTTATTTTTAATTCCCCAACAATAGCTCATAGAGTATATTTTGTGTCGGGGTAAAATCCTCGATAAATAAACTATATCTCAAGTAGAGACTTCCAGAGAAACATATAAATGTATATTTAAGGTGACACTTAAGCAAAACTCCAAGAAAAATAATTATGCTGAATCAAAGCGATCGCGCAGGTGATAATGTATTGATTATCGGGGGAGGACCAGCAGGACTGGCAACAGCATTAATGCTGGCAAAACGAGGTTGGACAAACGTTACTGTCCTCGAACAACGCATAGCGTCTGATTATTACGAACCGGATAAGTCTTTCAATTATCTAATCGACGGTCGAGGTCAGGATTTAACTGATTTACTTGGGTTAACAGAGGAATTATCACAAATTAGTGTTCCTAGTACAGAATTTTACTTAACTCAGGTTAAACATGATGGTAGTTCTAAAACGTCAAAACTAGCTGTTGTAGACCCAAATAGAAAAGCTGCATACTGGATTCCCCGAAGTGCATTTGTTAGCTTACTTGATAATGAAATTCAACGAAACTGGCAAGGCAAAATCACAGTGCTTTTTAATGCTAAATGTATCGAAATTCGTCAGATAGCGAATACAAGTGATGAAGTTGAAAATTTAGAAGCGATCGCGCAAATTAATACTAAGGAAATAATTAAATTTTCGCCACAGTTTTTATTAGGTTGTGATGGAATTGGTTCGATTGTTCGTAGTACTCTCAACGAATGGGATGCATCGAATTCCGACCAATTTGCAATGAAACTTTTTCCTTCACCAAGTACAGGGTTAAGGTATAAAGTTTTAACTCTACCACCTCAGTTTCCTTTAGATAATAACGGTAAAGAACATTCTATTTCGGAAATGGCTTATGCTATTCGTAGTCAAATTAAAGACCCCAAGCAGAAAATATCGCTAGGTTTGCTACCAGTTAAAGACTTAAATCAACCCCGAACTGCAAATATTATTACTCAACCAGGACATGGGATTTGGGAATTAAAATCAAGCGGTGAAGCTTACAATTTTTTGGAGACAAGCTTTCCACAATTACCCATCCGTCAAATTATTTCTACTGAAGAAATTGAACGTTTTGTCACTAGTACAGGTGGTACTTTCCCTGCACCCCAATATTGTCCACAATTATACTTTTTACTCAAAGCTGCACCTGAAAAATTGATTGGAATCGCACTTTTAGGTGATGCAGTTCATTGTTTTCCTCCAGACATTGGACAAGGGGTAAATTCTGCGTTACAGGATGTTTATTTACTTAACGAAGCACTTTCGCAAACGAATGATAATATCGCAAGTGCATTACCATTGTACCAATCTTTGCGATCGCCTGATTTAGAACCGTTAATTCGTCTTGCTCAAACATCATTTCCTTGGCAGTATAATCAAGACCAAATTGGTAGGTTTTTGTGGAGTATCAACTTTTTTATGCGGTTAGCGTTGAATCGGGTGTTACCTTTTTTATATAGTGCCCCATCGTTTTTTCTATTGCAAAATCATCAACTTTCCTATCGACAAATTTGGCAAAAAGTGCAAGTAACTACAAGAAATTTATACTTGTTACTGCTATTAATTATTTGTTTGCTGTTTGCATTTGGGATAAAATTTTATACTTAAACAAGTACATTTTCAGCCGCTTACAGCATACGTAATTTACATAATATTCAAAGGGTCAACATCAATTGTCAAGCTCACCGAATCCGGACAAATCTCCCTCACATCCTGCCAATTTGGTAACTGCGGCAAAGCATCCGGGGCAAACTTCACCAAAATCTGCCAGCGAAATCGATTTGCAACCCGCATAATACTAGCTGGTGCTGGTCCAAGTATCTCATAGCCTTCCCCTCTCCGTAAAAATACGGCTATCATCTCCGCCGCATTCGCCACTTCTGTCATATCCATACTACTCAAACGCAGTAAAATCAATCTACCGTAGGGCGGATAATTAAGTGCTTGACGCTGTGCCAATTCATTCCCCGTAAAAGTTGCATAATCATGCGATCGCACCGATTCAATTACTGGGTGTTCGGGGGTATAAGTCTGTAAAATTACCCTACCTGGGTCTTCTCCTCGTCCTGCCCGTCCTGCAACCTGGGTAAGGGTTTGAAATGCTCTTTCGCTGGCACGGTAATCGGATAAGTGCAATAACCCATCGGCAGCAATCACCCCAACTAGGGTCACTTGGGGCAAATCTAAACCTTTGGTGAGCATTTGCGTACCTAGTAAAATATCAGCTTCCCCATTCACAAACTGAGTCAACAGGTTGCGGTGTGAACCTTTGGTACGGGTGGTATCGCTATCAAAGCGAATTACCCGCAATTCGGGAAGTTCCCGCGCTAATTCCTGAGCGACTTTTTGCGTACCGCTACCAAAAAATTTGAAATAGGGTGAACCGCATTCGGGGCAATTACGGGGATGGGAGGCGGTGTAGTTGCAATAATGACAACGTAATAGTTGGGGTGCGCCAGATTCAGTTTGGTGGTAGGAAAGGGAGACATCGCAGTGGGGGCATTCCATTACATAGCCACAACTACGGCAAGAGACAAAACTACTATGTCCGCGACGATGGATAAATAAGATACCTTGCTGGCGTTTTTCTTGGAGTTGGATCAATGCATCTTGCAGCGATCGACTAAAGATGGATTTATTACCTTGTTGTAACTCCTGTCGCATATCCACAATCTCTACTGGAGGCAGGGGACGGGAATTGATACGCTGCGGTAGGGAAAGGTAGAAAGGAGTGGGGGAGTGGTGAGTCCAGTGCCGTGCGGGGGTTCCCCCCGTTGAGGCAACTGGCGAACCCGAAGGGGGAAGTGAGGGAGCGGGAGAATCTTGTCTTTCTTCTTCTTGCCCATTGCCCATTGCCCCTTGCCCATTTGCCCCTTGCCCCTTGCCCCTTGCCCATT
>JAAUPE010000040.1 GCA_012034595.1 Calothrix sp. CSU_2_0
TAAACGCCCCACCAACCTCACTGTCGGCTGGAGTCCAAGACACTAACCCCGTTGCCGCATCGATAGTTGCTGTTGTTGGTGTGATCGGTTTAGCTTCATTGGGGATAATTTCGTAGGTAATTGTATCCCCATCCAAATCTAGGGCAGTTGCCTGGAATTGGAACAGTCGGTTGGCTTGGGGGTTTAAAATTGACGACGTAATCGAAGTAAATACAGGAGCGCGATTACCCTGTTTGACCTCTACCTCGAAGGATTGTAAATCCACACCACCACGACCATCGCTAACTCTAGCAATTACCTGGTGTTTGCCCACATGCTCATCTCCTGGTCGCCAAGTAATCGTACCATTAGCTCCCACAGCCATTCCTTCTGGCTTCAATACCAAATCGTAGGTCAAATCATCCGTATTCAGGTCGGTTGCCTGACCCGATAGCTAAATTTATTGTTGCTGACCACCTCACTTGGTAGGGGAGGCTCGGAAATAAATTCGGGGGCGACATTCTCCCCAGCCAATCTGGAATTAGTATTACCAAAATCAATCCCAAACTTGGTATCGTTATCAACAATTGTCACATCCCAATATTTCGGATTGGTCGGCTTGGTTTGCGCCCATCCCAGTTGACTTTCTTGAACAATTCGATACGTTCCAGGTGCCAAATCAAACGAATACTTTCCTTGGGCATCCGTATAGGTAAACTTCTCACCCGCATCGCGTACCCCATCTAAATCCGCATCGACAAATATCAACCAATCCTTTAAGCCAACTTCATTTTCCCCAGGTTGACCCAAACCACGGACAACCATCACATTATCGTTACCACTCCAAGCACTAAAGAGCAAATCCCCCGTTACCGGATCGACGACCCCACCCCAAGCACCAAAATAATCATCAACCAGAACTTCGCGAGTTGTTGCAATGGGATTACCTTGGGAATCAACCTCGTAAGCAGCAATTTCACCGACATTCCATTCTGCCATCACCAAACTATTGCCATTCTCAAAATTCGGCTTGCTGGCTGGCATGTAAATAAATGCCCCCGGACCAAATCCCGCATTTGTCTCTTCTTCGAGCGAATCAATCTTATAGCGTGGTGAACCGTCCTCAAACATGCCATCTGGCGAGTAATTAACGGTATAGAATGCATTACTGGACCACAAACCAGTCGCCTTGAGTTGTCCCGCACCACCAAAACCTTCGGGTACAAACGTCAAGCCACCTAAACCAACTGGTAGCGTGGTGTAGGGAATACCACCAGGCTGAATAATTTCCACACCACCGATAGGCCAACGATTAGCAAACAAAGCCCCATCAGAGGTGTATATCAAACCCGCATCATTGAAAGGTGCGTCGGCAAAGTAATCTGCGCTATAAGGTGTTTCGCTATTACCGTCATCATCAAAACCGATAATATGACCACCTTCACCCCGTAATACCTTGACCTCAAATAATGCACCCCAAAAACGAGCCGCACCACCACCGAGCAACATCGTATCTGGGTCGATGCTGCCATCTATACTGCGCTTAAAGGCTACTGGACCTAAGATACCTCCAACCCCATTCGGTCTACCCAAATCGTAGGCAGTGTAATTATCCTTGAATCGAGTACCAATCGTTACTCGACTATCAGGAGTGAGATTGCCGGGGTTGGTGACCAACCGTTTGCCATCAGCATCTTTATCGAGAAGACCGCACCACGAATCGTTCCAAATTCATCATCCGCAATATTTAGATCGAAGGTTTGAGTTTCAACTCCCCCTCTACCATCGGTAACCCGAATCTTTACCGTCTGAATTCCCACAACCGGAGTTATCCAGGTTATTTTGCCTGTCTGGGAATCAATAAACATTCCCCCTGGAGCCTCAGCCAAGCTATAAGTTAAGCGATCGCCATCAGCATCGTTGGCATCTACATCGTACCGATAAAAGCGGTTTGCAAAACCATCAGCGATCGCATCGGTCGCAATCACAGGTGCATTATTACCGGGTTCTGGTCCCACACGAACCATAAAGCTTTGCTCGGCAGTACCACCTTTACTATCGCTCGTTTCCAATACGACACGATAGCTACCCAAACCATCACCAACAGATGTTGATTCGCCATTTCCCGGTGTAATAATTGCCGTTGCATCGGGGAAGCTAACAACTTGGAAACTGTAGGAAACTGCATCGCTGGAAGTTCCATTAATAGCGAGTATGTACTCGCCATCTGTTGGGATAGTTGCTTCTAAATCGTTCATTGAACTGGGACCTGCAACAACTTGCCCAGTTTCGGAATTATACAAACTCCAACTAATCCCATCGCCAGAAATCGCATCCAAATACAAACGCTGTTCGGCTTTACCACTTAATTTATATAGATTGGTGGCAGATCCAGGTTGCAAGTTACCAGCAACTAACCTATTTGGTTGCAAAATTTCAGCATCTTTCGCATCGAGAACACGGAAACGGACACCAGTTGGAGTATCTTGTGGGTTGAGGACTAATAAATTATACGTACCAGTTTCCGATAGGGTATATAAGCCAGTATCGCTCAATGCATTAACGCTCCATTGGTTCAAGTCCAACGCTGTTCGACCAGATGGGCTAACCAGAATCGCACCTATATAGCCGTTATTATCGGTGGGAATAATCCCGTCGTAAAATATTTTCTGCCCGACAGTCCCCGTAAAGCTAAATACTTCCGTTTCATAGCCGTTAAGCGTTTTTGCTATCTGTCCTCCCAATTCCAGCGAGTTTTCATTATCGCGCGGATCGGGAGTCTGGTTAGGTAATTCCAGCAGTCTGTATTTATAATCACCCACACTTGTGGCATCATTACCTTGAATCCGTAACGTATAGGTTCCCGATTTTTGCAATTGAGCGATCGTAAAATCGCTATTCATGCTGCTACTGTGAATAACCGTATTATCGGGAGCAACTATCTCGAAATAGATTTCATCGTAACCACTATCAAGGCTATCGAAGTATACACGGGTGCCAGCAGTTGCACTAAAAGTATGGGTGGCAACTTGTCCACTCGCGATCGCGCCAGTTTGAACCGTACCAAATCCAGCCAAAGTTACAGGTGTAGGAGCTTCTTTGCTAACATCAAAACTGTAATCGATCGCCTCTGCGTCGGTATTAGCAGTCAAATTGCGTAAAGCTAAAGTATAAGAACCCGTTGCTGGTAGCATCCAACTTAAGCTATTTGAGTTAAATCCAGGGTAGCCAAGGATTGCACCATCAATTCCATACAGCGTCCATTCCAATCCTTCCCAACTACCGGAAGGAATATCAAACGTAATGCGATCGCCTACCTTACCACTAATTTGATAAAGTGCAGTTTCCCTGGAGTTCAAACTTCCCGACTGTTCCTCATCGAAAGTTAACTTGGTTTGACCTGCATCTAATAAACGGAAACTGTAATCCCCGGTTGCATCGAAACTGGTATCAACGACTAAGCGATAAGTACCATTTTCAGTCAAAGTTACTGGAGCCGAAGCATCGCTATCACCTCTGAAGCTAGTAATATCAACATTTCCTGGACCGATTAGTTTAATGGAAACCTTGTCATTATCAGCCAATGTATCGAAGAAGATGCGTTGTCCAGCAGTTGCCGTAAAGGTATATTCATACTGTTCGCCTGGTTTAGAGATGCTACCCGATTCAATTGTTCCCAATTCTAGCGTTTTGGCAGTTGCAACGGGAGCAGAAACTTGGAAATTATAGGATGCCGGTGAACCATCTTGGCTTTTAACCGCTAAAACATATTTACCCGCATATTCGGCTTTTATTTCTAAGTCTGGGTAAACATTTCCTATCCCTGCAAGAATTTCATTATCGGGTCCAAAAATACTCCAGGTGACATTAGTTTCATCACCATCTTGCAAGTTGAAGTATAATTTATCACCTTTCTGGGCTTGGAATTGGTAAAAATCAATTTGACCTTGAGTTTCGATAGTTTTGTTGTAGTTTGTATTCAACTTGAGTTGTTCGGCAACTTCCGTATCTTCAATATCAACTAGGCGGAAACTATAATCTCCAACTGTTTCGTAATCAGGGTCTATGACCAAACGATATTCGCCAGTTTCTTGTAAGAAGAAAGGCTTACCACTATCATCGGCAGTGGAAAAGAGTTGGATTGTGTCATTGGGACTGCTGGGGCTATAAAGTTTAACAAATATTGCACTATTTCCAAGTAAGCTATCAAAGAATAAGCGCTCTCCCACTTGACCGTTGAAGGTGTAACTGTGCGTATCACCCGGTTGTTCCAGAGTCCCACTAAAAGTTTCGCCGAAAGTTAACTCTTTTGCAGCAACTTCTGTAGCTATAATCTGAAAATCGTAGGTTTCCGTATTAATGTTATTGTTATCGCTATCAAATACCAGTGTATAAGTGCCATCACCAGGTAATAAGACATCTAAGTCTGGTCTACCAAAACGACTATTACCCGATGCAACAACTTGATTCACTGAACTGTAAAGTGTCCAACCTGTATATGCAGTATCGGTTTGGAAATCACCAATCGAGTCAAAGTAGAGATTTTGTCCCTTGCTACCAGTGATTTTATATACTTTTGCTTCGCTTGCCCGATCGAGGGTAACGGTAGAGGTGGTATTTAAATCAATCTTGGCTGCTTGTTCGAGGTCAAATAAACGGAACTGGTAGTCTCCAACGCTTCTTCCATTGCCAGAAATGACGATTTGATAGTCTCCACCCTCAATTAAAGTAAACGGTGCCTCCTGTACTGTTGATTCTTCCGAGTAGATTTTTTGACCACTAGGGCTGAAAATTTCCACATTCAAACCACTAGTCCCGATAATACTGTCAAATAGCAAGTTCTGACCAATGCTTCCAGTAAAGGTGTAGGTATCTTTTTCCCCTGGTTTTTCAATATTTTTGAGGGAACTATCGGGATTGACAACAATATCGCCAATTTGTATGACCTGTGCGGGAGCAACTTCAGGTTCGACCAATTCCAATTCATAGGTGGTTCCATCCGCACCATAACCTTCCAGCGCGAGGATATAAGTCCCGTCAATTGGGAGTATGACCTTACTATCGTTTTCTGCATTAAAGGATAAGTTTGTTGATATAACCTGACGACCAGAGGAATACAATGTCCAGACAGACTTGTCTCCAGCAGTTATATCAGATTTGAGATAAAAATACTTTCCAGCAGTTGCCTCAAATTTATATAGTACAGTTTGATTATTGGGAATAGTTTGGGTGGTAACTTGGCTAAATTCTAGCGGTATCGCATTACTAGTATCAATTAAACGTAAACTATAATCGCCGGTATAATCATCTTTGGCATCGACAACGAGACGATATTCTCCAACTTCATCGAGTGCAAATAGTTGTTGATTCCCTGCCATATCCAGTGCATCAACCACTTTGATTCCACTTGGGGAAATCAAACTGACTTTGATATTACCCGCGCTGCTATCTGTAATACCATCAATGTAGATGCGTTGTTGAGGATTAGTAACATTAATCGTGTAAATATCTTTCTCACCTGGTAGACTAATGCTACCGCTAATCTCATCCCCAATATTTTTAGCCACCGGAGATTGGGTTAGGGGTATGATGCTGAATTGATAAGAACTAGCCTCCCCATTTCCTCGCACTGCAAGGACATACTCACCAGCACGAGGAGGCGTGATTTCAAGGTCGTTAAAACTGCCATTCCCATCTGTAACAATAGAGCCACCAGGAGCATATAAAGTCCAGGAATTGCGACTTGAATTACCAGATTCTACATTAAAGTAAAAAGGTTGATTGGCAAGACTATTGCTAATGTTAAATCGATAGAGATTGCTTCTTTGTTCTGCTGCATCAAATTCACCCGATATGGGGTTGGAAAAATTGCTAATTATGGTAGAACCATTTGTCGAAGATGCGTTGAGAAGACGGAAGGAAACGTTCTCGATACTTTCCGTGTTATTGCTAATCACAACATAGTAAGTACCTGTTTCGGCAATTGCTAGCAACTCACTGTTAGCGGTGGCAAAGTTATTAAAAATGCGATCGCCACTGGGTGAAATAATTTGGACTGCTGTAGCGTTGGATGCGTTGCTATCGAGAGCATCGTAAAAGAGTTTTTGCCCGACAGTGGCTGTAAATCGATATACCTGTGTCGCGTATCCAGTGCTAAAGTTCGTTGTTTTTGCGTTGGTCTGGGTGCTATCAAAATTGAGTTGAGTTGTCGAACTTGGAACCGCAAAGTTGATGAGTTGGTAATCGTAATTTCCTTCCCCTTCGATCCTTATAGTATATGGTCCCGATTTGGTTAATTGAATTGGAGTATCGATGCGAAAATCGTATACATCTGCATTTTGATGAATCAATCGGATATTGGTGCTACCCGTTAGAGCAATTCGATTATCAAAGTAAATGTAAGTCCCAGCAGTGGCATTAAATGTTTTGATGTGTGTTGTGGTGGGCGATACAAAACCTGGTGGTTCTGAAAGTATGCTGTTATTGGAACCAGTTGCAGCACCTAAATTATCGACACGGAAATTAAAGTTGGTTGATGTATCGCTATTATTGCGAAGGGCAAGAACGTAAATACCGCTAGCTGGTAGGGTGACTTCAAAGTCTTGACTTAGAGATGCGGAAGAAACAGTCGTACCACCGTTAAATAGTTTTCCTGGTGCGTATAATACCCATTCCCCATTTGCTGTTATCGCCAGGTTGTCGAACTTCAAACTTTGCCCAAGTATGCCGTTGATACTATAGAACCTTGTTTCTCCGGCAGCTAAATTACCAGTAACCGCGCTACCGAGGGTTAATGAAGTCGCAGATGTTGCCAGATTCGCAAGTCGGAAGCCGTAGTTACCTGTTGCATCTAATGACCCATCCACGATGAGACGATAAATACCAGTTTCAAGCAGTGTAATCGGCTCACCATCGCTCGCAGTATTCCCGCTCCAAACCTCTACTCCGCTGGGGTTAATTAATCTGGCAATGATATTGCTATTACTGCCACGTCCATCAAAGTAAACTCTAGTACCAACTGTCGTCACATTGTATGTATAAATATCCTGTTCACCGAGTTGGGAAATTCCGACTCCAGCCACCACATCATTCAGATTTCGCGAGACTGGTGCGGGGGATACGGATGTGGAAATAAGTTGAATTTGATAGTCAAGAGGTATTTCACCATCACCGCGTACCATCAAATAGTAAGTGCCCGTACTCGGCAATTCGTACTCAAAATCTTGATTGGTATATGAAGAGATTAGCAGTTGATTTCCCGGACTGTAGAGGATAAAGACTCCAGAACCGTTTGTTTGGCTAACATCGATTTGGCTATCAAGATAAATACGCTCGCCTTTTATGCCGTTAATTTGGTACAGTTTTGCGGATGAGCCTGGGTCTAATGTTCCACTTGTCGATTGGGTTGCGTTGACAGTTAAGGTTTCCGCATTGTCAGATGACAGTAGTTGGAAGCTGTAATCACTTTCAGATGTAGCTTCATTCCCATCAACAACTAACTGGTAAGTTCCACTTTCGGGGAGAATAATTGGATCGTAGAAGCGGTCTAAATATAGGTCGCGGTTGATAAGTTTCTCTCCGTTCGGGCTTGTTAAGGTGAAACGAATCTGAGAGTTATCTATTAACGTATCTAGGAATACACGCGCCCCAGCATTACCATTAATTGTATAGATGTCGCGCTCACCTTTTTCGGTTATTTGAGCAGATACAGGGGTATCAAAGAAAATTAAACCACCGGATTGAGTTTCTGGCGTAATCACTTTGAATTTGTAGTCGATAGCATCCGTACCGGCACCTTGAATCGCCAGAATATATGTTCCCGTAACGGGTAATGGTTCTTCTGTTTCAAAATAGGAATTTAAACCAACACCACTACCTGTAATGATTTGGTTTCCAGGTCCGTATAGAGTCCAAGTACCTGGAATATTTAGAAGTGAGTCAAACGAAAGACGTGAATCTGCCGTTGCTATAAATTGGTACAAGTGGGTTTCCTTACCAGGATTAAGGGTACCTTCAATTTCTGTATCGAGATTAATTGATGTAGCCAAGGTTGCATCAAGTAAATTGAAAGCATAACTACCCGTATTTTCGCTCAATCCATCAATAATTAGACGATAATTGCCATCCTCTTCCAGTGTCCGTAGATTAACATCACCCTCACTCATTGAGTGTTTAAAATATTCCTTCCCGCTAGGACTAATTAGGGTTGCTTCGATGCCATAGCGCTCGGCAATCACATCTAGAACATCAAAATACAATCGCTGTCCTTTACTGCCCGTAAATGTATAAATATCTTGTTCGCCTTTTTCGGAAATACTACCAGTTTGGGTATTTGGATTCGCCTGACTACCAAAACCCGTCAATTCAACGATATTTGTATCGGGTGTAACGATACGGAAAGTGTAACCAACACTGGAATTAAATGCTGCGCTTCCTCGCAGAGCCAGAATGTATTCACCCGTACTCGGTAGTTCAAGTTCGATATCGCTCCAAGACTGGCTAATCGCAACTTGGTTGTCGGCGCGATAGAGAACCCAATCCAAACGGGTTTGGGTACTTAATGTATCCAAGTACAATCTTTGCCCTTGATTGCCGTTGAATCGATATAGTCGATCTTCCGTACCAGGATTGATGGTGTCCGTAATATTCGTATCAAATTGGGCAACTGGTATTGTATCTAGGTCAAGCAGCTTAAAACCGTAATCTCCTGTAATACCAGAATATGTACTGATAATCAATTGATAGTTACCAGTTTCCGTTAAATTTAATGGTCCAGAGTGATTACCAGAAGCATCAACCAGTTTTCGTCCACTGGGACTAATAATTTCAACTCTCCAGTAATTAGCATCACCTGCAAATTTGAGCGGGTCAAAGTAAATACTTTGCCCCTCAACCATACCGAATTTGTAAATGTAGCGTTCACCGGGGTTATTAATTTTTCCTAGAATCGTGTCACCAAAAGTATTTTCATAGGTTGGTGTCCAGGTTACTTCCCCAGTCGTTTGATCGACGGTCATTCCATCGGGACCCAAGACCAGGTTATAGGTCAAATCATCGCGATCTGGGTCAACGGCATCCGCATCATATTTATACTCAGTATTAATCGCCGCATCAACAACGGGATTGGTAGTAAACACAGGCGGACGATTGGGAGGCGTATCTATTACCGCTAGATCAAATACTTGTGTCTCCACTCCTCCACGGGAATCACTCACCTCCACAACAACCGACTGGTTGCCTTTATTACTTGCTGTTGTATTCCAACTAATCAACCCCGTCTCGCTATTAATACCCATGCCATTAGGGGATACTAATAGTTTGTAGCTGAGAATATCCCCGTTTTTATCGCTAGCTTTCACCTGATAGCGGTATTCTTGACCACCAATTATCTCAATAACAGGTTTACTCTCAATCACTGGCTTAATATTCAATTGTGCCAGTACCACCACATCATAAGTAAATTGGACACCTGAAGGATTGTAGAATGCGATCGCACGGGAAGCACTTTCTCCATTTGGATTCAGTTTTCCACCTACAACCAAACTTGTAAAGTCATAGTAGGGAATACCATCAGGTGTCACCCCATCAGGATTACGTAAAATTATGCTAGGGTCTGATATATTATTAACTGCAACTAACAGAGGTACATCAACACTATAGGAACCTGCATTACGGACAATAATGTCCGCGTATAAAGTTTTACTATTTTTGTTGAAGCTAGTGCGACTGTATTCAGCAACAAGACTATTGGAGACATCCGTTAATAAGTTGAAATTAGGTGCAGCAGTACCGCTAATTTCCGGTGCAAAGATGGTTTGGGTAGGTGCGGTAGTTCCTGTAGGCGCTGCAACTAGGGCAAAGTCGGTAATTTTAACATTGGTGGTGGTGTCACTATCGTCATTTACCAATCGGAAGATAAGGGTTGCGGTTTGCGGACTAACACCAGTTAAATTCAAGCTAACTGTTTTAGTTGCAGCGTCATAAGTTGTACCGGAAGCAAATACGGGATTTTCCCCTTCGGTGAGATTGAAGAAAGCATCTCTACCTTTGTTAATGGTATGAACTATCGCATTCCCTGATGCATCGACTAATGCCACTTCAAAAGCATCATTGATGGAATCTAGGTCAATATTATCGAAAATGGGGTCAATTTTGAAGCGGAGGATGGAAGGGGTATTGGGAATAACTAATGGAAAACTACGTTCGGAATTAAAGTTGGTTTGTTCGGCAAGGGTAATTTGACTGCCAATGATAATATTTTGATTGGATTTGAGTCCTGCTGCGTCGGTTGCTGTCAGCACAATATTAAATAAACCAAGTTGGGAATTATTTGGTGTCCCAGTAATTGTTGCTGTCCCATTCCCATTATCTGTAAATGTCAACCAAGTTGGTAATCCGGTTGCAGAGATGATGCGGGTATCTCCAGCGTCGGGGTCGGTGGTGGTAATATTATAGGTGAATGGGTTCCCAGCTTCAATAGTCGTGTTATTTGGTGTACTGGTAAATATAGGTGCTTCGTTGATGTTGGAGAGTGCGATCGCAATTGTTTCTTCTTTACTCAAACCGTTTTTATCGGTGCTTCTCACAATTACGTTATGTTGACTATTTGCCTCAAAGTTAAGTAATGTACCGTTTGCGACTTGGAGTTTGTTATCAACAATTTGGAATCTGCCCCCAGCATTATCTACTAGGGTATAAGTATGGGTATCCCCAAGGTCTGAATCAATACTACTGAATTCACCAATTACTTTACCAACAGTACTATTTTCAGCGACAATATTGTTACTAAGATTGATTGCAGTGGGTGCGCTAAAACGGTAAATTGCGGTGCTGTAGGTGCGTTGGTTACCGGCAATATCGATCGCTTTGACGATAAACTGATTGTCGCCTGGGTTAAGGGCAATATCTGCAAAGCTGTATTTGCCAGTATTATCGGCTGTTACTGTTTTTGTAGTGCCTTCAATTTGAAGAATTGCACCGGGTTCAGCTAATCCGGCGAGGGTGACGGTATCAAATTTGGTTCGATTATCGCCAACGGTTCCCGAATCCGATACGGGGTCGAGGTTGAAGGTGGGAACGTTGGTGGTTGTATCGAGGGTAAAAGTAAAGCTAAATATACTGGAAATATTACCACTTATGTCGGTAGCAAAAAGACGCAGAGTATTAGCACCATCGGGTAAGGTACTTCCGTAGATGGCTTCTAGTTGGCTGCGATTGAAACTAAAGCTACCGTCGCTGTTGAGTTGGGCAAAGACATCAACGAAGTTGGCGGGTAGGGTGTTATTAAACCCAGCTTTAAATTCAACGACCGTCGCTGCATTGGCAATATTTCCAACAATCGACGGGTCAAAGGTAATTTTATCGGTATTGGTTGTGTTGTTAGAGGCAGTGTCGTTGGCGAGGGAAGCCGTAATCGTCGATACTGCGGGTGTGGCGTTGACGGTGACGTTATATTGTTGGGCGGTGACATTACCAGCAGTATCGGTGGCAGTAATTATCAGGGTATAATTACCATCACTCAATCCCGTAAAATCAAAGTTTTGCTCGAACGTACCCGCAGAATTGAAGCTAATTAGTTTTTCGGCAAAATTATTGAAGCGATAGGTAAAGCTGGCGATCGCTGTTCCCGTGCCATTAACGCTACCCGTTAATTTCGACCCTGGTTCTAAGGGTAAGCTTTCTAGGGGTGTGGTTAAAGTTAATTGGGGTAAAAGAGTATCTAATGTCACCGCCAATGCTGCGGAAGTGGTGGTATTACCAGCAATATCTGTGACTGTGGCATTTAGAAGTTGAACCCCATCCGTAAGTTCGGAGGTGGTGATTTGCCAGGTGCCATTACCATCAACGACCGCTTGTCCAAGTTCTTGGCTGCCGTTGAATAGCTGTATGGTTGCTCCGATTTCCCCCGTACCTGCGATCGTGGGTGTACTGTCGTTGGTGATTTTGTCTTGGTTGCTAATCCCCGTATCGCTGACCGTTGTTAAGTTCAAGCTGGGAACGGGGGTTGTGGTATCAAGGGTGAAAGTAAATTCGTAAGTTGGGGAAGTATTACCAAGATTGTCTTTGGCAATCAATTTCAATGTATGCAGACCATCGGGTAGGTTGCCACCATAAATTACATTCAGGGCAGCAACATCCAGGGCAAAACTGCCATCGCTGTTGCGGTAGGATAAAACATCGGTGAAATTGGCAACGGGAGTATTATTGAAACCAGCTTTGAATTCAACTACGTTGCTGGCATCAATAACTGTACCGGAAATTCTGGGGTCAAAGGTAATTTTGTCGGTATTGGTAGTATTGTTAGCGGCTGTATCCCGTTGTAGGTTTGCGGTAATTGCAGGTGCGGCTGTATCAACGCCAACGAAAACGTTGTATCGATCGATTTTGGTGTTACCTGCGGTGTCGATCGCGGTAATTGTCAAGCGATAGGAACCATTGCTAATACCTGTAAAGTCGATCGTCGTGTCAAATAATCCACCGAAGGTCACGGGTAAATTGATTTCTGGCAAGTCATCGAAACGATAGGATAGTCCAACAATCGGGCTACCCGTTCCATCGACGCTACCAACTAACCTCGCACCCTGTTGTAAAGGTTGAGTATCTATAGGGGTGGTCAGGGTGAGTTGGGGCAAGAGGGAATCGATGACTATCTGTAGCGGTGTTGAAGGGGTACTTGTATTACCTGCGATATCAGATGCAACTGCACTCAAATTATAGGTGCCCGCAGTTAATTCGCTCGGTGTAATCTGCCATTTGCCGTCGCTATTGGCAGTTGTTTGTCCAACTAGTTGGATACCGTTGAATAGCTGTATCTGATTATTGGCATCGGCATTACCCGTAATCGTTGGGGTCGTAGATTTTGTAATATTATCGGTATCGCTCGTACCCGAATCACTCGACCCCATCAGGTCTAGGTTACTGGGAGGATTAATTTGGGTATCGATGGTAATTGTATAGGCAGACGAAGGACTACTGGTGTTTCCAGCTGCGTCGGTTGTGGTTGCCGTGAAAGTATGATTGCCGTTAGTAAGGACTGCAAGCTGTATTTGCCATGCGCCGTTTGCAGATGCGTTGGTTGTTCCAACCAATTGCCCATCTTTGTACAACTCGACTTGGGAGTTGGCTTCTGCCGTGCCGGTAATGACCGGAGTATTGTTATTGGTAATTCCATCGCTATTACTTTCCCCCGTATCGGTTGCCGCCGTAATTCTGAATACAGGTGGATTGGGTGCAACGGTATCGATGGTAATTTGCAATGGTTGGGATGCCGCAGAGGTATTGCCAGCAATGTCGGTTGCTGTTGCCGTCAGGATATAAGTTCCGTTAACCAAATTACTGCCAGTAATTTGCCAATTGCCATTACTATCTGCGATCGCGTTACCAATGACTTGATTATTGTTGGTAAGTTGAACGTTGGCTCCGGGGTTGGCATTACCCGTGATTGTGGGGTTGGTTCTGTTAGTGAGATTATCGGTGTTGCTCGTGCCAGAATCAGTTGCCGCTGTTAAATCGAGGTTATTTGGTGCGGGTTCGGTAGTATCTAACGTAAATGTAAATTCGTAAACACTGGTGGCATTTCCAGAACTATCGGTTGCCTGGAGTTTGAGGGTATGAACTCCATCGGGAAGGGTACTACCATAAATTGCTTCTAATTGACTGCGGGTAAAACGGAAACTACCATCGGCGTTTCTTTGAGCGAGAACGTTGGTAAAGTTGGCGGTTAGAGTGTTGTTAAATCCAGCTTTGAATTCAGCGATTGTACTATTATCGAGAACGCTACCAATGATTGTCGGGTCGGATGTGATTTTATCGATGTTAGTGGTGTTATTGGCTGCCGTATCCCGCTCTAAGGATGCAGATATTGTCGGTGCAATGCTATCGGGTGTCGTATCCCCAGCGTAAATTACCGTTGTTTGCCCGTTAAAAGTAATATTACCTTTCGCACCAATAGTTCCGTAGAGAGTTGAATTTCCGTTGAAAGTGAAATCTCCACCGCTAATAAACGTACCTCGAGTATCCGATGCTCCGCTAAAGGTTAGACTACCCTGGGACACAACCTGCATCTTGTTGCTCGAATTGAGGTTTTTGCTGGCTCCATTGAAGGTAATGCTGCCCGTGCTGCTGCCATTGGCAATTGTCGTCGTACCCTCAAATCTGGCGTTGCCTGCCATATTTACCGAATTCGAGGCAAATGCAGCGACATTATTTCCCTGGGAACGGGCTAAATCGATACTGCCGATGCTGGCAACTAGCATGACGTTGTTGAGGGTGTGGTTATTACCTTTAAAGGTAATATCCCCACTATCGACAGTAATAATATAATTATTGAGGGTAATACCGTTGGGTATTTCCAATCCCCCACCAGTAACTCGAACCACCGTTGGATTCGCTAGGGTTCCACCACCGGGAAACTTGGAATTCCAATCGTTCGCGTTGCGAATTGGATTTTGAGCAATGTTGAAGGTGACGGTGGATGTACCGGATACGATTCGACGGCTGAGTTCCTGCTGTCTTAAATCTGCGTATGCCGGGAGATTTATTGTTTGTGGTGCAATGATTGGAGGTGGAATCAATCCCGCATACTCGTTGCTCGGTCCGTTGGCTGTTGTGTATCCAGCCGAGACGGTAACGGCATTATTGACAAGGAGCGGTTTACCTCATGCTAGATTCAATTTATCAAAGCTTTCAATTAAACCCCATTCATTGCAAATAGGTTAGCTTCACTCTCACCATATGGCATTTCTTCATAAGCCTGATTTTGGGAGTTAGGTTGATAGTTTTCTAGTATATTTTTGGCTAAAAAGTGATGATTAATAATCTCGTTAAATGTAGCGAAATCTGTTTGCCAATTGTTTATTATTCCCTGCATGTAGGCAATATCTTCTGCTGGATTTTTCCCATTGATTGCATAGCTGAAACTACCACTAAACATGACGATAGGAATAGTTGTTTCATCTTCTTCCTTACGCATTGTCGCTTCGGTAATACTCAGGTATAATGGCGAGCGTTCCATGTCGAATACTAGGTTTACAGAAGCACGTACTGCTGATTTGCCAATTCCTTGCCAGGATGCATCTGCTAAGAAGTTTGATGTGATATATTTTGATGCTGTATCTTTACCTTCTGGGAATGATAGAAACCCACGAATGTTGATTCCTATTGCTTCGTATTCGAGGTTGGGAAGTGTTTGAATGTATTTCCCTGCTATTACTGGAATCCCCAATTGTTCAGGGGTTTTATCAAGCATTGTCTCTGAAAAAATAATCCGGTTCCCCTCTCCGACTACAACGATATTTTTTTCAAATTCCATGCGCGAAAAATTTCTAGCACTGGCTGGTTGGGAGACCAGTTTTGTGTCTCCTTCAATAATTCCTGCACCACTAAAAAAGTCTGGATTGATGGTAGATACTGCTGGTTTTCTTGTTGCTGCGACGATATCAAGATTTAAGCCTGATAATTGTTGGCTCATTTTTACCTTTAACTAGTTAGTTTAAATTGTTTTAGCCCATGCTAACTTTCACCAGATAACTGTATTTCTGGTGAGAGCAAAATCGAAAATCAATTTTTAAATTAAGATAAAAATTTTCTTAATGTTGCTATTGATTATCTATCCAATACTTTTTTAATCTTTCTGACTTCAAAACATAATTCGTATTTATACTTATTTTTTCTATGCTTGCTTTTCAGTAATATACTTACTTGTTAATTATTTTTAGATGGCGAATAATAAGTAATTTCTCCAGTAAAGTTAGAGATAAATAGGATTTCGAGCTATTTACTCATGTTTAGTTATATACGTGTATTCACTTGTTTTAGAGCTTTTAGATTAAAAAATAACAATAAATAATCTCAGTATTATACGTAGATTTAGTTGGATAAACAATTATTATTATTTGTTATTGCGTTGCGATACTCCGCAAGACTGCCACCATCGCAAGTTCATTTTCCGATCCGAATAAGCGATCGCAATCTTTTGTTAGAGTGTTCCAAAGAATAAATGATCCAAAATCTATCACTGCGATTGCTACCTAGCCCTTTCAGGGCAGCTACGCTAACGGAATGCGAAGCGCGTAGCTTGCTTCCACGAAGTGGTACGTCGTTCCTCCACCCTACGGGAAGCAAGCTACGCAATGACAATTGGGCATTTTGTTACTTGGAGTACTCTTATACTAAGAATGGCTGAAATTTGTATTTTTCAAATTTCTGTTGGTTCCTTTCCTTTATTAGTTTTTGGCTAATAGCTAATAGCTAACCGCTCGGAGTATAACAGCTAACTTTTATTCTTTGGTACTTTTACCTGTGTAGTCGAATAAGTCACATTACCAGCGCTATCGGTGGCACTGTAGGTTAAAGTATAGACGCGACCGTTGCCGTTACCAGAGCGCTCTGCCCGGAGGAAAATTTTACCATTAGGGCGAATTTCGATATCGCCAGCAGTATCACCATCACCCAATCCATTATCAGGTTCGTTGCTGGTTATCGATATTAATCTCACGGTGGGGTTAGCATCGAAATCATCGCTAACTTGCTTGTTAACCTGAATTTCCACCATTTTATGGTTGGGTGGCCACAATTCCCCTGGTACGGCTTGTACTTGTAGGGTAGGTGACTCATCGTCGTCGAGAATAGTAGCAATTGCTTGGGTATCGATAATATTGGCATTGATGGCTTCGCTGAGGTTAACGAAGAAGTTTTCATTTTGTTCGTCTAAGCGATCGCCAATTATTTGTACTGCGATGGTTTTTGTGGTTTCCCCAGCAGCGAAGTTGAGAATACCATTAGTTGCGGTATAATCGCTGCCAGCAGTTGCCGTACCGTTGGCTGTTGTATATTTGACGCTGATTGCTTTAGAAGAAGCAGTGTTGAGACTGACGGTAAAGTTGAGTATTTGTGTACCGTTGTGTCCTTCGGTGATGGTTTTGTCACCAATTATCATAACTGGTGGTACATCGTTGTCGAGGATGGTGGTTACGGCTTGGTTTTTGGTGATGGTGGCATTTTCAGGATTGGTGAGGTTGAGGAAGAAGGTTTCGTCGAATTCATCAATCGCATCTCCAAGTACCTGTACCGTAATTGTTTTAGTAGTTTCACCGAGGGCGAAGGTTATTTTACCGTTGGTGGCGATGTAATCCTTACCCGCAGTTGCCGTACCGTCTTGGGTGCTGTAGTCTACGGTGACTGGTTTACCACTAACTGTGTTGAGGTTGATGGTGTAGGTGACGATGGCTGTACCGTTGTCGCCTTCGGTGATGGTTTTGTCGCCTATTGTCAACGCTGCTGGTGCATCGTTGTCGAGGATTGTGGTTACTGCTTGGGCTTGGGAAATTGTGGCATTGGTTGCATCGCTGAGGTTGAGGAAGAAGGTTTCATCAAATTCGTCGATCGCATCCCCTAATACCTGGACGGTGATGGTTTTGCTGGTTTCGCCTGGTGCAAAGGTTACTGTACCGTTGGTGGCGGTGTAATCGGTTCCGGCGATCGCACTTCCATCTGCTGTTGTGTAATTGACGCTGACTGGTTTACCACTAGCTGTGTTGAGGGTGATTGTGTAAGTTACTGCGATCGCACCATTGTCTCCTTCTGTAATTGTGCGATCGCCTATCGTAATTGCTGCTAGTGCATCGTTATCAACGATTGTAGTTACAGCTTGAGCTTTGGAAATTGTTGCATTTTCGGGGTTGGTGAGGTTGAGGAAGAAGGTTTCGTCAAATTCATCGATCGCATCCCCTAATACCTGTACGGTGACGGTTTTGCTGGTTTCGCCTGGTGCGAAGATTACTGTACCGTTAGTGGCGGTGTAATCTGTGCCTGCGATCGCACTACCATCTGCTGTTGTGTAATTAACACTAACTGGTTTGCCACTAGCCGTGTTGAGGTTGATTGTGTAGGTGACGTTTAGTATACCATTGTCCCCTTCGGTGATAGTTTTGTCGCCTATCGTAATCGCCGCTAGTGCATCGTTATCAACAATAGTCGTTACGGCTTGGGTTTTGGTGATGGTGGCATTTTCAGGGTTGGTGAGGTTGAGGAAGAAGGTTTCATCGAATTCGTCGATCGCATCCCCTAGTACCTGTACGGTGATGGTTTTGCTGGTTTCGCCGGGTGCGAAGGTGATTGTACCGTTGGTTGCTGTGTAATCTGTGCCTGCGATCGCAGTTCCATCTGCTGTTGTGTAATTAACGCTAACTGGTTTACCATTGGAGTATTGAGGCTGATGGTGTAGGTGACGTTTAGTGTACCGTTATCTCCTTCAGCGATCGCTCTATCGCCAATTGTAATTGCTGGTGGTGCGTCGTTATCTTCGATTGTTGTTACAGCTTGGTTTTTGGTAATTGTGGCGTTTTCGGGATTACTGAGGTTAATAAAGAAGGTTTCATCAAATTCATCTAAAGTATCCCCTAATACCTGTACTGTGATGGTTTGAGTAGTTTCACCAGGCGCAAAGGTAATTGTACCGTTGGTAGTGGTGTAATCTGTGCCTGCAACTGCTGTTCCATCTGCGGTTGTGTAATTAACGCTAACGGGTTTACCGCTAGCTGCGGAGAGATTGACGGTGTAGGTGATTGTTGCCGCACCATTGTCTCCTTCGGTGATGGTTTTATCACCAATTGTCAGGGTTGGGGCTGCATCGTCGTCAAGGATTGTTGCAACTGCTTTATTGGTAATAATTGTGGCGTTTGTGGCATTGGTAAAGTTGATTCCAAACGTTTCGTCAAATTCGTCCAGGGTGTCACCAAGTACGTGTACTGTAACGGTTTTGCTGATTTCCCCGGTGGTGAAGCTAATTGTACCGTTGGTGGCTGTGTAATCGCTGCCTTCGGTTGCTGTACCGTCGGTGGTAGAGTAGTTGGCGGTGACGTTACGCAGGCTGGCTTCCGATAGAGTGGCGGTAAAGACGGCGTACTTGTTACCGTTGTCACCTTCGATAATTGAGATATCGCTGACGGACATTGTGGGTGGTTTTTTCACCATAACGCTCATAGTGTCGTTGGAGACTGCGCCGTCTTTATCGGTAATGGTGAGGGTGACGGTGTATTCGCCGTTTTGAGTATAGATATGGTTGGGATTGAGAACGCCAGTTACGGTGTTACCGTCGCCGAAGTTCCACTCGATTGTGTGGGTATCTAAAATGCCGGGGTCGGTAAATTGTCCGTCGAAGATGACTGGTTCGTTTTGGTACATGGTTTGGTCTGTACCTGCGTTGACGGTGGCGGCGACGTTGTTGACTTTTGTTGTCAGGGTTTGGGTTGTGGAAGCTCCAGAATTATCGGCAACGGTGAGGGTGACGGTGTAATTACCGTTGTCGAGGAAGGTGTGGTTGGCATCTTTACCTTGGACTAGGTTGGAACCATCACCGAAGTTCCAGGTGTAGGTGAGGGTGTCGTTTCCTGGGTCAACTGCGCTGGCGCTAAAGTTGGCTGGTGTGCCTTCTGCAACTTCGGTTGTACCCGTGAGTTGAGTAATGGTGGGGGCGAGGTTGTTGACGGTGAGGGTGAGGGTGTCGGTTGTGGATGCACCGTCTTTGTCGGTAACTGTTAAGGTTGCTGTGTAAGTGCCATCTGATGTGTAAATGTGGGTTGGGTTGAGTGTGCCTGTGACGGTTGTGCCGTCACCGAAGTCCCAAGTAGTGGTATGGGTATCTAATATACCAGGGTCGGCAAATTGTCCGTTGAAGTTGACAGTTTGACCTTCGTTAATGGTTTGGTCTGCACCTGCGTTGACTGTTGGTGCGAGGTTGTTGACTGTGATTTGTAGGGTTTGGAAGCTATTTATGCCTTTGCTGTCTGTGACGGTAAGGGTGGCAATGTAAGTACCGTTGTCTTTGTATGTGTGGGTGGTGTTTTGACCTTCTACTAGTTGGGAATTGTCGCCAAAGTTCCAGAGGTAGGTGAGGTTGTCACCGGGGTCGGTTGCTGTGGCGTTAAAGTTTGCGATCGTGCCTTCGGTTGTGGTGGTGTCGCCTGTAATTACCGTGATTACGGGGGCAATATTGTTGACGGTAATGTTAACGGTGGCGGTGTTGGAGGTTAAGCCGTCGCTATCGGTGACGGTGTAGGTGAAGGTGTCGGTTCCTACAAATGTGGCGTTGGGGGTGTATGTAACTGTGCCATCTTGGTTGACTAGGGTTGTACCGTTGGTGGGGTTGGTTTGGATTTTGGGGATGGGGTTGATGGTGCTGTCTGCGTCAGTATCGTTGGGTAGTACATTAATTGTTACTGGTTTTGTTTGGTTGGTGGTTGCTGTGTCGTTGTTGGCTACTGGGGCGATAAAGTCGTTGTTGAGTAGCATTACATTGTCAAGGACAACTTTGGCATCTCTTGCGCCGAAACCGAGTAAGTCGAAGTAGAGGGTTGCTGCTGTTCCTGCTTGGATACCAGTTAAGTCAACTTTAAAGGTAAGTGGTTGGTTGAGAGTTAGTTTGCTGTTGGGTGTGGTGTTAACTAGGGTGACTTTGTTGCTGGTGTAAGCTGTGCCGTCGTTTTGGATGTTGAGTAGGGAGTCGGTTTGCGTGAGTCCCGTGACTGTGTTGATGAGGGATTGTTTGGTGTTAGCGTTTAGTAATGCTACCTCGAATGCGTCACCAGGGGATGTTGGGGTGTTGGCTCCCAATGTGGTGTTTTTAAGTGTGAATTGGAGGTATTTGGCTCCTTCGGGAATGATGAACGATTGGCTAAAGTTACTGTTAAAGGGGGAGTCTTCGGTGAGGACGGCTTCTCGATCTAGGATGGTGGCTGCGCCACGGGTTGTCCAGCCGTATTCGGGTTTGGTGGTGTTGGTTTCGTTAAAGTTGCCGTTGGTAATATCGGCGAGGAGTACGGTGGTTAGGGGTGCTGTGAGTTGTGTTATGCTGCTTGGTGCTACCGTGGTATTACGGATAGTTGATAGCATTTGCAGGTTGAGCCAGGAGGGGAGTTTTCGCATTCCTGGGGCGAGGCTGTTGTTCATCAGGTCGTACTGATGTACTCTTGAGTCTAGGTGGCTGCCATCGGGTGTGAGGGTAGCGGTAAAGTGATCTCCTACGAAGGTTTTAGCACCGTTGATGGTTTGGACGTGTTTATCGAAGCCTGGGTTGCCTGAGATGATTCCTGCCAGGTGTCCCATTTCGTGGAGGATGGTTGTGAGGAGGTCGTATTTGCCATACGCATCACCTGTTGTCGCACGGAAGGCTGTATCGGTGAGGCTTTGAGAGAATTCGGTGTTGTCGAGGGGGGTGGAGTCAATGAACCAGCCTACGCCGTTAGCATCGTTGTCTATGAGGAGGGTGCCGCCGTTGGGACGACCGTATTGGTCAAATTTGGTGATTTGGGCTTCGGCTAGTTGTCCGGTGGGGAGATCGGCGATTTGGAGGGTTAGGTTGAAGGTGGGGTCAAAAAGGTTTAGTGGGTTATCTTTATATGTGTTGGTTAATGTGAGAGGTAAATTATGGAAGAAGAAAGAAAGCTTATCGAGCGTCGAAAATTGCTTAAGAGATACGCGGCTGGAGAGAGAGACTTTGCTGGGTTGAGAATCAGTTCGTCCTATCTGAGTGGAGAAGATTTGCGGGAAATTAACTTGAGTGGAGCCGATTTGACTGCTATTGATTTGAGCGGCGTTAACCTGAGCTATGCCAATTTGAGTGGAGCCAAAATGCTTTGTGTTAACCTCACTAATGCTAACCTCAGTTATGCCAATTTGCGAGGAGTTGACTTGAGCGGTGCTGATTGCATAGGAACTGACTTCTCCAATGCCAATCTGATTGATGCTATCTTGACTGCTGCTAAATTCGATGGGGCTAATCTCTATAGGGCGGCGATTGGTGGTAGTGCCAAATTCATAAAAACTGATTTCAGAGGAGCCAAAAATTTCCCCCCTCTCGGAGAAGGTGTTTTGGTGTATCAAACCTTTAGAGAAGATGGAAGTTTCTTCAAAGGACCTGAGTGGATTGAGTAAGGTGGGGACAAAACTGTTATTTACCAAATGGTGATTATCAATGAAATCTTGTTTATATTCACCACTATCACTCATGAGGTTTGCTGTTGGAATATTGCCAGTTATCTGGGTTGCTCCCCTGTCAATTGGGCGTTCCAAAATATCTTGAATCTCTTTGGGAATATTGGATAATAAATTCAGCCCAGTTGCTCTCTCAATATCATCAACACTAACACGCCAATTTCCCCAGTTTCTCCATGATACTATTTCATCTGGAGTTAGATTTGTAGGTATTTTCTGGTTAGGTGTGATTACAGCTATAACCCTTGTTTCTGTTGTAATATCTGCAATATCCTGACCAGGTTCTAAAACTACAGCTACTTTCCAAGTTTCTGTAGGATAATTAATTCCACTTTGTAAAAAAGGTTCATTAGGAGAATATGGCGGAGAGTCGATGTAATCATTGATGTTATCAGCAGAACCAATGCCACCAGAAATAATGTAAAGCTCTTTATTCTCAGTTAAAACCAGTTGATCTCTGAGATACTGTTCAAAAGTATACCATGCTGATTGAAAGAAATCAGAATTATTAATTGCGTGTTGTGGCAACATACTTGCCGTGTAAAAAGTAGACTGTTGCTCCTTAAGACTTCTATTTCTATGGGAGCGTGTAACCATATGTCCTCTATTCAGTTGGAAGAGACCACCTTCAGGAGTTGCTGTTGGACTTCTGTATAGTTCTGTTACAGTTCCTTCTAAGGGAGGAAGAAGCAAATAATCTGGAACCCACTCATCTGTTGCCCGTGTTTCATCTCCAATCCATGTATTATTAAGCTGATAACTTACCCAATTTGGTCCTCTTTCACGATTGTTGTAAGACAACGTATATTGCGGTCTTTCAATTAAGTAATTGTTAGGCTGAATATTTGGATTAAATCGTGCTTCTTGCTCATTTGCACCATCTTCAGCATTAGTAAGAGTAGGATTACCAAGCATTAGATGAGCGCTTTTGAAAAAGACATCATCCAAATAAACTGTTGTGTCTCCCTCTAATTGAAATCGAAGCGATGCTACTTTACCACGCAAGTAATCTGGCACATTAAAGTGGAAAGTCTCGAAACCTAAAGTTGCAAAATCTAGTTCATTAGGTTCATGTGTTACTGGATTTGCACTGCTGTAATCCCCTTCAACTAGATCGATGAAATCACTAAAGAAAATAGCACCATTTTCGCTTTGCCCTATAATTGTTGTTAAATTTTCCCAATCATCGCCTGGTTCGACACCTTTCATTGATACTCGTAGTTGACCGCCATTAGCATTGGGAACATGCAGGTTAAAACGTAACACACCCCAATCAGGTACAACGAAACGATTGTGTGTGATTTCCGTTATCCCGTTAGTACCTCCCATTCTCAAAGCATAATTGACTTGATTTGGATCGTTGGGGTTAATATTTAATTGTTCTAAATAAGTCAATTCTCTAGCTGGAGCAGCATTGCCAGAAGGTGCTATTCGACGACGACTAGCTTCATTTAACGAATCAAGAGTTCTCCAATCAACCAAATGCCTTTGCGACGCATCATTCTCCCCATTGTAGAAAGACCAACCAGGAATTTTCTGCGCTTCAAACTTATTCGTCACCGCATCAAAATTCCCATTAAACAACGTCGGTACAGTATAATCACCCCGCATCCGAGCCTGAGCAGTATTATCCTCCGACACCTTAGTACGGTTGTTCTTCAAATACTGGTCAAAATTGCCAAGCTGCTCCTTACCACGCTTATCACCATCAACCTCATATACCCGACGCTCCAAACCACCACCCAACGCAGAATAGAACCAACCCGTACCAATACCCTCCCACGGAGCATTACGCACACCATGTTCGTACTGATAATCGAGATAATCAGGCGAATACCAAGTTAAATCACTATTTGCACTACGTACAGACGGTTCTAAATCTCCAAGACGGCGGTAAACGCGATCGCCTTGATAAGCAAATGGGATAATATCATCAAGGAAGTTAGAAGTATCTTCTGGAGCCGGAAGCATATCTTCATTAACGTCCACAGTTCCGCCATACCAAGTTAAAGCGTGCTTGTGCGCTGCACCAGAACCGTCATCTGGGGTAAAGTTTGCCCTACCTCCAATATTTGTATTTCTATCTGCCTCTATAATTTCCCGACCATTGGGTGTTTTTCTTCCACTGCCAACATTTTGGTAATAATTATCAGCATAAGTAACATTATTCCAAACCTTAATTTTAGGCTCATTAAGATTCCACAAACTCTTATCCAAAGAAGCTTGCTGGAAATCATGGGGGTCAACCGTCGTCATCTGGAGGTCGGGGAAGAAACTAGCATACTTCTCTTTGGGGAAGAAAGTCCCCAAACGTTGAATTATTTCGCTGTTAACAACAGCACCCTGACCAAAACCCACAAAATGGGTGCGGGAATTAAATAGGCGATCGCTACCTAATGTTTGATTTAGCGAAACAAGGGAAGCAAACAAAGTATCGGCAGTGGCTTCGCTAAACCCTGAATTAAAGGCAGTTTGGTCGAGTTGAATATCCCAGCCAGGTAATAATACTAATGGTTTACCTAAATTGGCTTGTAAATCACTTGCAGTAATCAAACTATTATTTTTCTGATTCTTCCATCCACCAGTTTCTTTGTCATAAAGCAAAACCAAACCCCTTTCTGCTTCTGGAATATCAGCATCATCCAACTGGGCAATATGTTTAGCTGTTGCTAGAAGCTGGTCATTAACAATGGAGTTAATTGAGCTTGGCTCCGAACCGCGTGTAAGTATTGTGACACTACTAAAGGCATTATTACTTGGTAATTTTGCTAGCTGAGTCCGGAACTCACCATCGCGGACAATATATTCTTTTCCTTTGTCCGTAATACCTTCAACTGCCCAATAATATTTTTGCCCAGCAGTTAGAATCCGATCGGAAGGCAATGTAAACACATTGTTATCACCCGATTGACTGCCACCAACCCAAGTCCATGTACCGTTTTTCCATTTTGCTGTCAAGATACGATTGGGGTTGGTATCGTCTAACCCAATTAAATCCAACTTGCCCCAATTATCTTTTGGTAGTAATCCCTCCCCTTGTTTGAACACACTAACGTAAAGATTTACCTCTTTAACATTATTGCTGTCGGGATTATTGCATACATCATTTGAATCAGTTGTCTCGCCATTAAAATTCCACTTAAATGTAGGCAACAATGTCTCAATGTTATAAACCCCTGTTGGCTCATTTAAATTAATCAACGGTTTATCAGAAGCAATACTTAGCCCAACAGAAGTACCAGCACCAATTTGTTTATTTTCACCCCAAGGTGCTGCAACGGCAACTTGTAAATTGATATTATCGAGTGATTTTTTGTTAAGCTCCGTAGCAGCAGTGTTTTTAATTGTTTGGGTAATTTCTCGAATATCGTAGAGGGTAGTACTAGCGATTCCAGGATTTGTCGCATACAAGTATCGATTGTCGGTGGTAATGACCAAATCATTAGTAAGTCCCATTGGAATCGGTCGAGTAGCAGCGACTAATTTCGAGTTTTCTCCTAAAGGGTCTATAATAACGCCAACATTGCTACCAGACCCAAACCCATCAATACTGGGAATACCTGAACCAAACAAGCGACCGTTACGACCAGCGACAAAAGCGTACTCCTCACCCGAATCAGGGTCACGCATCATTCTTACAGCCACCGCTTCGTTCACATCAAAAGAATCTTGCTCGCTACCCAACAATAGCTTGGTATATTTTGTTGTCGATTTAAACTGACCGGGTTCATTATCAATTGTCAGCACACCAAACCCTTCAGCATCCTTCAAACGATTGGTAAAAATCATTTGGTTTGCGTATAAAGTAGCAGAAATACCTTCCACCCCAGCAGAAGTTTCAACAATTCCCATGACCTCATTGAACTTACGATAAGGGTCATTGGAGTTGATGTTAATCACAGAAATTGAACCCTTGCCAGCCTTGTTACTAGTAGCACTAGTTATAAATAATCTCGTACCATCACTGTTAAGTGCCATTTGGCGGATTCCGTTAGGGGCATCACTAAGCTGAATAGTGCTAATGTGCTGGTTAAAAGTTAGGGAATAAGGGTTAATATCTAGGACAAAAATTTGCCCTTTATTGCGATCGGCGACATAAGCATATTTCTGATTGGGGTGGATGACAATATCAGCAGGTGCTGTACCAGAAGCATTTTTTAACTTAATAGACTGAATTCCATCTTCGTTGGGATTTATATCCAATGGTCGCAAACCACGTAAATCGACAACTGCAATTTCGCCAGTTCCCATTAAAGGTACGTAAGCAAGTGATGCATTAGGAGTAGTCGCAACGTATCTTGGTCTATCTTGTTTGCTGAGGTCTCCAACAGAAATTGAAGCTAGTAAAAGGTCAGCAACACCATCGTCGGATGCAATAACTTCTTCAGGAGCAAGGGCATTGATGATTTTAACAGTGTCGCTAAATGGATTTACAGCTACAGCGACTTCAAAACAATCTGGGAGAGGAACAGGTATTGCAACGGGGTCAGTAAAATTATCTTCAGCAGGAGAAAGCTTTCGTCTCAATGAAATTTTTACATCTTTGCTGTAAGGAATATAATCTGGAAGACGTAACAGAAGTTGAGAATCAGATTCGATGATGATGTCTGTCAACTCATAAGTTTTAAGACCATATTGCACATCTATTTTGAGATTCTCAATCGTGTCTCCAAAATTTTGTCCATCAAGTCTTAGTAATGCTCCTTTTATATCATCAAAATCGAGAGCAACACTTCTTATTAATGGTATAACTTTTGACCTTGTTTCTGGAAGGTCTAGCTCAATTACAGCAGTCTTACTAATATTTGATGTAATTTGTTCTAGGTTAAGACTGACTCGATCCGATATCTGGTAAGGTAAACCAATTGTGGGAATACTTATGAGAGTTGTCTTTGCTATTGTTTGAAGTACCGCAGCTGTCAGTAATAGCCCAAAGCCTATACCCAGTGCAAGACCAACATAAACGCCTGAAATTCCAGGCATTCCTAAAGCTAATTGTGCAGCACCAGCAGCTGTAGCTGCCACACTTGCTGATACTGATGTACCTAGTTGTACAATAGCTCCAGCAACAGCATACTGAAATAATGGGACGGCAATAGTATATGTACCAGATACTACAGGTCCCGCGAGAGGTGGCGATTGAGTACGAATCATACCATCCGAGCCAACTATCCCAGAATCATCGATTATCCAAGCTGGTTGCAAAGCTCCTGTTTCGTCAGGTGCCATTATTTGGTGCATGAAAAATACTTCTTTACCAACCTCAATCCCATAGGTATTTGGAATAGCAAGTTGTGTTGGTACATTAAGCTTGTCTTTACCAACATCCAACTTAAATGCTCCAGCAAATGCAAATTTATCTTCCAATATAGATAAGGGCAGTGTACTAGCATCTAATGTTTTGATACTAACAGTAGCATTCTCCTTCAAAGCCCCAGGAGCAACCATCACCATCGCCCCATCAGCAGCCTGCACAGCACCACCATTAACACCCAAAGTTGCAGAATTTAGATGCGGAATTTCTACCCTTACAGGCAGCACATACTCGCTAGCACCATGAATCACAGTAACATTAGCTACCCCTTCATCCAGCGCCATAATTAACCCATTCTCGCTGACCTGCAAAATACTGGAATTGTTAACAAAGTAGCGCGTACCAGATAAAGCACTTCTCAAATCGGGCGAATCAATCACCTCATTGATACCAACCAAAATCTGACGTTTTACACCTTCAACCAGTGTCACAGCTTGCGGGTATACATTTAACCCATTACTTTCCGCCAACGCCACATTAAATTCAGCCTCGTTTGTAGGTGCTGCTAACTCACCCACCCGCAGGGCAGTCACAGCATTTATACCACCACGGGTCGCCGAGAGAACAGATACACCATCAGTTAACCCAGTCACCACACCAATATTATTCACAGAAGCGATCGCACTTCTATCCGAAGCAAACTGCAAATAGGAGTAAGGTAGAATCACATCCTCTTGGTCAGCAAAATCCCCAATTACCACCAACTGGGAACTCTCACCCCCATCCAACCTTAACCCACGTTTTGCAAAATCAAGATTAACCAACGCCGCATTGCTAACATTAACATCCACCTTCACGGGTGCAGACATACTATAACCATCATCCGCCACCAAGGTAAAGCTAGCCGCACCGAAATAATCATCATTCGGCATAAATAACACCGACTTCCCGTCAGCCGCAAACTTCGCAGTCCCATTCTCCGCAGCAATTATACGGAAGAACACCGCATCCCCTTCTGGGTCAGTAGCTAACTTATTCAACGCAATCGTCGCATCCAAATCCACATGGGTTAACACCGAAGTTGAAGTCACAACAGGAGCGCGATTAGCCTTAAACCCATAATTACTACCCAAAATCTGGACATCAGCCGCATTCAACACACCATCACGGTTGAAATCGTAGATAGAATTGTAATTTCCGAGTGCGATCGCATTTCCCAACAAACCACTATCAACCCCATCCACATTACCATCGCGGTTGACATCCCCAGCGACGAAGAGAGTGAGGGAGGAGGGGGAGAGGGGGGGAGTGGGGGACATGGAGAGGAGATTGAGTCCGGCTTTGCTATTGCATACAGCGCATAACCACCTGAAGTTACCACAGGATTCAACCCATTAAGGGCAGACACACCACCCCAGTGACATCCACACCCACCAGCACAACACCAGTAGCAGTCGATTCAATCTCGCCATCCCTCAAACTAAAGGTATAGCGTTCATTCCCAACCCCAGTTACCGTGGAACCATTCCATAACACCGCACCACCTAAATCGGCTTTAATAGTTGATATTTGGGGTGTATTTGTAGAGTATGCGATCGCACTTCCAGGAGTACCGGGATTACCACTAGCCAAGCTCAACAGCGAGTCAGTATAACCATATCGACTAGCATTACCTGTAGAGAGATTGCGTGCAGCAACTAAATTATCACCCTCGTAAGTATATCGAATTAAAGTACCATCAGGTGCGGTAACTTGCTCCAAGCGACCTTGAGCATCCTTCACAAAGCGAATCGTCTCACCCGTGGAACTCGTAATCCCGCTATCGCTGTATACCAACCTCGTACCATTAGCAGCTACCTGCTCAACCACACCTTTCTTGCTGCTGAGGTAGTAAACATTACCATCGTTCGCAATCAACTTATACTCATACCCATCAAACCTACCGCTACCGGGATTGTAAGCAAAACCAGTCCGCATATCGTAGAAACTGCTACCAGACTGAATTAACTTACTATCAACCGACTCCAGAGTATAACCAACACCACCATCAGCAACCCAAGCAGGGGTGTAATAGGTAGCACCAGGAATCGTCACCTTCGTCGGAGCAAAGGTAAATCCAACTCGTTCCCCATTGGGTGCAGTTACATACAACCTCGTACCAGTACGGAAAGGTGCATCTTTCGCCACATTAGTTTGAATATTGGCATCAATATTCGCCAAACTCCAACCATTCCCGAAAGCACCCACCTCACCCGCATTCAACGAATTGTAGCTGCGTACCAAATTCAGATTTACACCACCAATCGTCGTCGTTAGGTCGGTTTCCTTACGGATATAAGCACTCGGCTTAGTTATACCCGACACCTCAATTACAGATTCCTTCGTCGTGGTGCGATCGCTAATATCAGTTGCAGTTAACCGCAGTTGATAAAAACCGTTTTCATATTTTCCAGCATCTAATGTCGCCAAGTTACCAGTTACGGCTTGATTGCCGCGAGCGATCGCATTCCAATTATTACTACCTAATTCTGCAACCTCCAACACCCACTCATCCAAATTTGTATCAGCAATTGTCCCAGTAATATTAGTAGTACCAGTTACCTTACTACCATCTAACCCAGCCGCAAAACTAACCACAGGTGCATCGGCATCATTCACATCCCGCACCTTCACCACCGTAGTCGTCCGACCAACTCGACCATCAGCATCGGTAGCAACTGCCTCCACAACCACCTTACCGGGGGTATTAGGAACAAAGCTAAATCGACCAAAGGTATCCAGCGTCACTGCCTGTCCTGCCACCGTTGCCGTCAACGAAGTAATCGCAGCTAATCCCGCAGCAGTAGTTTGTACCACCACCTTTTGTCCCGGTACAGCAGGGAAACTCGGTGTCAAATCTAGCGCTACAGTTGGAGGAACCGCACTCAAAGCCACTCGAACCAACGCAGTTGCGGTAGTAATTATTTCCCCATCCGACACATTGAAAGTAACGCTATAGTTACCAACCTGTCCAGGTGATGGTTTCCAATCAAATTGTCCGGTAGCAGCATCGAGGATTGCACCTTCGGGGAGATTTGTCGCAGTATATTTGAGGGAGGAGGGGGAGAGGGGGGGAGTGGGAGAGAGGGGGAGAATATCTGGATCGATGGCTTTGAGTTGGAAGGATAGGGTTTCACCCAACACCACTGCTCTATCAGATACAGTCAGCGATGGTGCGCGATTGACATTGGCAATTCTCACCACCACATCAAGTAATGCCGTTGCACCCTGCGGGTCTTTTGCAGCAAACTTGAGAATATGCTCCCCAGCTTGTGTGTAATTGGGTTTCCAAGTAAATTCACCAGTTGCAGAGTTTAAAATTGCACCTGGGGGTAAAGTTCCCACAGCAGTATATTCCACCCCAGCCCGGTCAGCATCATCGGCAACCAGCTTAAATGTGACCTTATCGTTCTCTTGTCCGTACTGTACAGCAAGTGGTGTAAATATTGGTGCTTGGTTGGTATTATTAACCGTAATTCCCAAAGACTGAGTAATCGACTTATTCCCATCTGAGGCAATTATCTCAATCCCGTTGTAAATTCCCGCTTGGGAATAATCGGGAGTCCATCTCAGCAAACCAGTTTTGGCATCGAGGACAGCACCAACTGGTAGATTACCTGCACTGTATGTAATTCCATCCCCATCAACATCGGTTGCAGCAAGTTGCAACGAGAGAGTTTCCCCTTCGGCAATTGTGCGATTACCCAAAGTTCCCAAAACAGGTGCATTATTGCTAGTACGGACATTTATCTTGAAGGTTTCCGTATCTTCGAGAGCATCACCCAGACCATTGTTACCACTATCAACAACCTTAATGGAGATATTGTAAGTACCAATGTTCTCTGCCGTTGGTGTCCAAGTGAACTTAGATTGACCGTAAATACCAGTTGGAGTTAATGTTGCATTTGTACCTGCTGGTAATCCAGTAATACTGTATTGAAGAGAGTCTTGGTCGCGATCGGCAGTATTTACCAAGAATTCTAAAGGTTGACCGATAACTGCAACTTTGTCACCAACATAACCAATTACAGGTGCATTATTGGTAGCAAGAATATTGACATTGAACGGTAATTCATTCTTCAGTGCAGTTGTTCCATCACTGCGAACTTCTGTTGCTACCAATTTGAAGCTATAATTTTCCCCAAAAGCATCAAAACCAGGTTCAACACGTAGCGTCCAAGTCCCATCATTATTGTTCCGCAACGGTTTAATAAAGCTGGGAATCCCATCACCTGCATTCCGTTCCAATTGCAGATTTAGCTGTAAGTTATCACCTTCGAGGTCGATTACTTTGAAGGTAATTTCCTTCACCTCACCCCGCTTCACATCTACATTTGCAAATGCTTGTTTGTTAACGGTGAAGGTTCCATCTGGGTTAAAGCTAGTAATAGTAGCTGTTTCCGGTGTTGCGATACCAGTTCCAGCAATACTGACATTATCAAACAATGGTGTGCGATTGGTATTACGAATCGTAATTGGAACAACAATCGATGTTGTCTTCCCAACTCCCGTACCATTACCATCATCAGTTGCAGTAAAGGTCACATTATACACACCAGCTTTGTCATATCCCGGTTTCCAGGTAAACATTGCTGTTTCTGCATCAAAACTTGCACCTGAAGGTAATCCCGACACAGTATAAGTTACACTTGGATCGCTACCTTCGAGAATGGTTAATTCACCCTTGCCGTTACGTTCCTGGGGTACAAAACCAGGATTATCTGGGTCAAAGCCAAATGCACGCAATCTAATACTTTCCCCTTCTTGCGCTTCCCAACCCGTCAATCCTTCAAATACAGGTGCAGCATTAACATTGAGGACAATTATTTTCGTTGTTTGAGTAGTAATTGTTTCCCCATCTGACACCGAGAAAGGAACTTCAAATTCACCAGCTTGGAAATATGCAGGTGTCCATGTAAATAACCCAGTAGTTGGGTCAAGAGTAGCACCACCAGGGAGTAAATTACTGAAATACGTTAATCCCGTACCATCTGCATCGGTAGCTTTGAGTTGAATCCGGGCAAACTCACCTTCACGAACAACGATGTCCGCAGGTTTAGTTAATGTGGGTGCTTGATTTGACTGAGCAACCAGAATATTTATAGTTTGGGTTACTCTTTCCTTACCGTCATTAACAACAAACTGAATATTTTCATAAGTTCCAGCTTGATTGAAATTCGGTGTCCAAGTCAAAATACCCGTGCTGGGGTCAAATACCGAACCACCTGGGAGATTATCTGCCCAGTAAGTTAGTTTATCCCTATCTGTGTCTGTGGCAGCAACTTTGAGTTGTAATGTTTTACCTTCCGTAGCACGAATAAGAAGAGTGGGGGAGGGGGAGAGTGGGGGAGTGGGGGAACTAGAAGATGAATTCCCCCCTTCTCCCCCTCCTCTTCGTCCCCCCTCCTCTACTGTTCCGCCAGTTACAGAAGGATTGCTAAATATAGGTTTATTATTAGCACCGAGAACAGCGATCGCAAACGACTGGGTAGTATAACCACCTCGTAAATCGTAGGTGTAAAGAACAACATTTTCTTGATTTGCGCTACCAGCAACAGGTGTCCAACTAATCAACCCACTCGCATCAACTTGCATTCCCGTTGGTGCATCGTACAGCAAGTACCCTAATACAGTACCATCGGGGTCATTGGCAGTAACTTGGTAATTATACTGCTGCCCAACAGTTGCAGTTGTCAACGCAGTTGAAGTAATTACTGGGGCTTGGTTCGGATACGGCATTGCATAGATATCAGGTGTAAACTCAACCCGCAATGCATCTGGATTATTAACAGTAATGGTGCGAGTTGTTGTTGAAGCACCCGGTTTGAGACGACCATCGGGTAAACTATCTTGCAAATCGAGTAAATATGCACCAGTTTGATTTCTACCAATTGTTCCTTGGGGTACTCCCGTAAAGGAGTTGCTTGGGTCAAGTAGGAGCATCACAGGTAATAATAAATCCTGGTTAGCTTTACTTGTGATGGTGACATCAAACGATACGGTATTATTAGCGCGATCGCTTCTGGCATTACTAAAGTTAAAATCAACCAAACTACTAAAGTTAGAAATAGTGGTAAATCTTTCACTGTATGCAGTTTCTAACTCAACTCCAGCACCACTCTTGATACTTTGCAGTACCTTGAATTCATAATTCCCCGCATCAAAGCTATTGAAACCCAGTGATGCAGACTTCGTTGCTGCGTTGTAGCTGACGGAAACAGGATTAATAGCTTTACTACCAATCAACTGGTAATTATTCGGATTCAGAACCGAAGCTAAATCACTACTTCCACCTACGAACATATCTGAGTCGAAGGTGACATTGATGGTATTCAACGGTAAAGCAATAATCGCATCCTTAACAGGATTTGTCGCCGCCACCTTGGGTGCTACAGTGGGATTGAGGACATCGATTTGCCGGGAATGGGCAATTAAAATTCGACCATCTTTGGTGACTTCAATATTCTCACCCCAAGTCGTGAACCAGTTGGCGGTGTCGGTTTCCGTCCCGCCAAACTGGTGAACCTGAAAGGCACCTGTTTTCCCAGTTGCCACCTTCACGTATTGCATGGTAGCTAAATCCACCATCAACACATCACCAGAGTTGGTGGAGATGAAACCCAATCCAGCCAAACGGGAATTTGCCGCACCAAATGCCAAGGAATCGATTGGATAGGAAGAGGATAGCATTTGTTGGGCACGACCCTTACTATCAAAGCGTACCACCAAACCTCTATCTGGCCAGGATGTACCCCACAAATTCCCACTATTATCAAATGCCAAACTATCAACCCGGATATCGCTATAGTGGGTAAATGTTTCTTTTACAGGGTCGAATATTTCGATACCGTTACCCGAAGAAACATAGATTAACCCCGTAGTCGAATTAATTGCGATCGCTTGGGTTATACTTTCCCCATATTGCTTGACAATTTGACCAGAAGTTGGATTAAGTTGCAGTAGAGAACCACCACCTGTAGTTGCCCAAATGCTATCATTTCGGTCAACTGCCATATCGTAGATAGGTTGCGGTAAGGTGATGAGTGGTGTTGTTGCGGTGCCTCCAAGGGAATTGAAGCGATAAATTGAACCACGATTTGCACCACCACTAGCGAGTATCGTACCATCATCCAGAATTGCGATCGCCATTGCTCCAATATTGCCGTTACTGGTGGGAATACCTGTGGCAAATGCATTTGCGGTAAATGGACGCAATACTTGCTCAAATTCGGGTTTGTTTGTTGTTGGTAATACCGCAGGGGTGTTATTTTCTGCTTTTGCTTGGAGGAATAGTTGATTTGTGGAACTTGCTGTTGTGGTGGGGTTGGGGTAATATTTGTTGGGTGGTTTTTTCGACGGTGGGAATAGTTCCTAAGTTGACGCTGTAACCATCATTGGGTGCGGTGATTCCCAGTGGTGGTGCTTGTTTATTGCCTGCATTGTCGGTTGTCAAGACGAGGAATTCGTATTTGGAATTGACATTCCCGCTAAATATTCCTTCTTTCTCAGCAGTTTGAGATTTCCAAATTTTGAAGTCTCCATCGTTTTCTGCCACATATACGGTGACATGTTTGACTCCTGTTCCCGATGTATTGTCGGTTGCGTTCCATTTCACCAGGTAATCGGTATTTCCGGTGATGCTGGGAGTTAAATTGGGGGAATTTGCATTTCCGGAAATGCTGGTGTTACTTCCCAAGGGAGTCACGTTAATATTTGCCGTTGGTGCAACACCATCAACCCGACTCACGGTGCGATTGGTATCAATTGGTGCGGAGGTGTTGAAGATGATTTTCGCTTGACTGCTAATTTCCGTACCTGTGGTGATATCTGACTTCGGTGCAACGACATAACTGGCAAATCCTGCCCCTCTGCCATTGGCATCATTGGGGAGTAAAATACCAACATTAGGATTTTGGATGACTTCCCCTGTTTCTGGATCGATTGCTTCTAACAACCAACTTGCGGTATTTGTTGTTATATCGATACCCGCACTGACTCGGAGAATAAATCCTTTGGTGGCAGTGAAGTCAAAGTCTCCCTGGAAGGAACTTCTACCCCCAGGAATATTCACTTGGATGTCTCCCAAGCGAATTCCACCTAATTGGAAGCTGCGGGGGTCTAAATCCGAGTCGAGTTTACTCACAAGCTGTACCTTGCCCACCGCAGTTGGTGCTGTTGCCGCATTCTCAAAGCGGATGGTGTAGGGTAAATCTATACCTTGGGGGATAATATTTTCGTTGCTGTAACCAATTGCTCCAGTTAAGGATACCAAGTTACTGGCACTACTGATTGTGGTAAAAGCACTATTGAAATTGGGTGCAGGAACGGGAATTCCTTGGGGTAAGTCAACTCTGGCATCTTTGAAGGGAACGTAAATACTAAATGCTTGGGAATGGGTTTTTGGGATAATCCCTTGTTGAATTGTTGTAAATTGGGGATATTATTACCACCAAGTTTACTTGCATCGTGCCCATACCACTTACGGACATTCTCGAAGAAGTTAACTAAATTACCCGTGGAATTAATCTCTTGACCCGCAGGACCAACCAGTAATCCGGTAGAAAGGGTGGCAATTAAACTAATTACCTGCTGGTTTTCGCGGATGGGGGGAATTCCCGCTTCAGGACGCAATATTCCCGTTTGTTCTAATGCTGCTAGGAATGCATTTGTCCAAGTCTCAGCATTACTTGCTAGTCCTAATAAAGCAGGTGTGACATTTCTATCCTTCAGGATAGCTTGTCGTAACTTCAGTGCTTCCTTGGTTTGTTCGGTAACAAATTCTGCCCTTGTCATTGCTGTGGCAGTGGCAACGACATTGAATTTGAAGGCAACATCACTACCACTGATACCTTCAAATAATTCCGGTTCCCGTTGGAGTAACTCTGCCAATCCCCGATATGTCTCCACGGTAAAGTTCATCCCTGCAAACCCTGCATTGGGCAAGTCGAGGACATAACCGGGGGCAAGGATTTGTCCGTTGAGGTTCACATCGGAGACAATTTCTGCCCAAGGTACATCGTTAAGTTTTTCGTTGGGGTTAATATCTGGTTGTCCCCGCAGATTTGAGGTGAAGGTGACGTAGGGTAATCCCAGCAACGGATTGTCACCCAATTCGGGGATACCGAAGCTGAAGTGGACGTAGGGTGTATCAATATTTGTTAAACTTTGTACTGATACGGAGTATGTACCAGTTTCCCCTGGTGCGAGAACATTTGGACCACCTAAACCAACGGTGACATCGGTTTCAATTGCTCGTTCTACTAAATAACGGTAGGGGATGGTGGCTTCTTGAATTCCCCCGGTTGTCGTTTTACTGACTTTGACATCATACAATCCCCGTGGAGCATTGGTGAGGTCGAATATTGCTTGGATGGTGGTGCTATCGATGACTTTGAAGTTAGCAGGGATAAATTCACCAATTCCGGGACGAACTAATTTGACGGTGGTATTCGCATCGAATTGTGCCCCGGTAATTGTGGTGGTGACGTAGCGACTATCACCACCTCTATCGGTGTTGATGTCGGTGACGCTAAATGGTAGAGCAACTGAGAGCAGGTTTACGGTGTCGTTGCTGCCTTCTAACCCACGTACTAATACGTAATATTTGCCTTGTTGGGTGTTGGAAATGATTGCCGATTGGTCAGCACCAATTACACCCCTAGATGCTGTAATTGCATCTTTATATGTGGGTGCTTTTCCGAAACCAACATAAATTTCATTTGCACCATTATTTCCATCGGTAGTGATGCGGATAGTTTGCCCTGCTGGGACATCGAGTTCAAAGAGACGTTCCTGTCCTTTACTTAAGGTGGTGGATTTGGCTACATTTAGCTGTAGGGGTTCTGCATCCAGTTTGAATGTGGAATCGGAAGGTTTAATATTATTGGTTTCTCCACCATTTACACCCTCATAAACTTGATTGAGAATATCAGTACGAACAATAATCCGGTAATTGCCGGGGGTTACTCCTGGTATATCAGCATCGTCGAGGGATAATTCATAGCTACCTTGACTTGCTAAAGTTCCCTTAAATACCTTTCGTCCTAATAAGCGATCGCTGATATCCCATTTCCCATCTGCCGATAAATATACCGCATCTGTCCATTCCCCGGTAATGTCGTAGTTGCTGTTATTTGCCACAGTCCATTTTACTGTTGCTTTTTCACCAACTTTGCTGTTTCCAGGTGTAATAATATTTTGGACTTCTAAATCAATTGGGTCGGGACGTTGGATAATGAAGGCTGAGGTACTAGCTAAATCGTTATTGCGTTCGTTAATTCCTTCGTAAACATTACCCCGTGATGTGGATTGGGTGGGGTCAGTGACAACAATAATGTAGTAGGAACCTTCTAAGTCGATGGGTAAATTGAAGGTTTGCTCGATTGAATAATCCTTTCCAGCTTCCAAACCACCATTATGGTCGATAGTACCCAAATAGCGATCGCTGATTAAATCGAGTTTATTATCGCGGGATAGGTATACTAAATCTTGCCATGTATTTTGACGAGGTGAGGTATTTCCTTGTCCCTTATTGCTGACGGTGTATTTGACGTTGACTTGTTGTCCAGCAATTCCTGTTGTGGGGACGATTAATTGGGTTACTTGTAAATCGGGTGATGTTGCTAAGTCTATTGAGAGATTTTGAAAGGCTTTATTGTTAAATTCTTGCTCAAATTCGGGTACACGAGCATATTCACGATTTAAACCTCCTTCATATCCTAGACCATGTAGGGATTCAACATAATTTGAGTCAGTGAATACTAAGAGTTTAAATTTACCAGAAATACCATCTGGGAGGATAAATTCTTGACGATTGGTGTAGAATTCCCCTGCTTTGAGGATTTCTTGACGCTTGTATTCACCAAGGAAAATATCTTGGGAATCTAAGGTTTCGTCAGTGTCTCCAATAGAAAGATAAATACGGTCAAACCAAGTATTTTCGCGGGTATCTCGTCCCCCTGTATTGGCAACTTTCCAACTTACTGTAATTGTTTCCCCCGATTTTGGGTTTATACCTGGTTGAAGATTTTCGATTTGTAAATTACTAACTTCTAAGTCGGGTTCGCGGAATGTGACGGGTATTTTCTGAGAACTATAATTATTGGAAGTATCTTCATAAGCACCTGTTTCATATCCCAAACGACTCCAATAGTTATCGGCAATTTCTGCTGGTAAACCACTGTAGTAATTGGAATCAGGCAATTTACTTTCATTGGTGAAGACATGGATATAATAATCGCCGTTAATTCCCGCAGGTAATATGACATTTTGTTTTTGGGTATAGGATGTACCCGTACCTAATCCCCCGTTGGGAAGATTTTGAGCAAACAATCCCAACCAAGTTGCCTTTCCTGCACGCAATTCAGCTTCAAAATCGCTATTCTGAGAAATCCATACTTCATCGTACCAATATCGAGTTCCCGACCACACACTTGCCCCTGTATTTGTTACTGTCCATTCGATTGGTGTTGCTTCTCCCGAATTGGTGGCAGTGGTTTTGATATTGGTGACAACAAAATCGGCAGGGGTGCTGGTGACGTTGGTGGCAACTTCTTTGATATTATTTTGAGTATTGGGTCCTTCCCATACCGACAAACCAGCATTAGTTTTGACAATAACGTATTTACCCTTAGCACCAGGAGAAAGTACCGTTGTCAATTCACTGGTATATTTTCCACCTCTTGCTGCTAGTTGTTCGCTATGTTCGACAATTCCCAAATACCATTTGGGTGTAGAATCATCAAGGTTAGGTGCATCAGCAAGGTATATTTGGTCATACCAAGTTCCTGCTGTAATTGCCGCATTACCTTTATTCTCAACTGTCCAGGTGATGGTGAAGGGATTACCACCTGTTGTAGTTGGGGTTGCGACTATTGATGTGACTTGTAAATCGGGTGCTGCTGGTAGTAAGACAGATATGGGACGAGATGCATAGTTGTTAATGTCGATATCTACATTTTGTCCGGGAATATTAGGTTGATTGTTAATATCAAATGTTTCTTCATATACTTCCCCGTTGGAATCAGTCCAGACAGTTAAATACCATTCTCCCCCTTGCAATTCCCCAGGAATGGTGACTTCTGCTTCACCTTCGTAGAAGTTACTACCATTCAAGTCATTCTTGATTTGTAATCCTCCACTATGGTAAACACTTCCCAATTGGATATCTTGGGGATTTCCCTCATTATTTACCACTGAAGGACGATATCCGGTTCCCCTTGTCAACCAAATCGAATCTGTCCAACTATCTCTGTCAGTCTCTCCAAATCCTTTATTTGTAACTTTGTATTTTACCTTGATTGTCGAACCTGCAAATACTTGTTCTGGTGCAATAACGTTTTCTGCAACTAAATCTGCTCCTGGTAGGGATTTAATGTTAATTTTAAAGGCTTTGGTGTTATTGTCATCCTGGGGATATTCGTCAACGCTATTAGTGGCATCGGTTTGGACGAGAATATAGGCACTGCCACGGAAGTATTTGGGAATTTGGATGTTAGAAAGGGTTCTGCTATATTTCTGCCCGTTATCCAATGCAGATATGTTCTCGAAGTAATCACCTGTAATTAAGACATCTCCCGAATCGATTTTGTCATCTACCGATAGATAGACTGCATCGTACCATCTACCAGTGGCTTGAACTGGGGAAAGGTTGATAATTTCGTATTCAATCGATGCAGTACCACCTGCGGTAATATTTGCTGTGGGAACTTTGATATCATTAACCCGTAAATCGGGACGGGTAGCGAGACTGATGGTTAAGTTACTTGATGATTTGAGAGTGTTGTTTCCAATTGCTGTGGTTTCTTCGTAAACACCGCGATTGCCGTATCTGTCCTGAATAATATTGGTTTCCACCAATACCTCATAAGTTCCCTGCAAACGAGAATCTAGGGTAATTTGCTCGGTACGGGAGTAAAACTTTCCAGCTTCAAGTTTTGTTGTCTGTTGGAAGCTACCCAAGCTCACGATTTCGTCTGTACCCACTTTCCGCAGGTAGACGTAATCGTACCAAGAACCATCCGCATCACCTGTATTCGCTAAAGTTGAGTTGGATACCTGCCAGGTTATATCAATTTGATTCCCGGCAATTGTGTTGGTAACGGTGGAAACCCGATTGACTTGTAAATCTGGCGTTTCCCCGGTTACAACTTCAATTGCTTGGGAATAGGAGGTATTATTGTCTTCGTAGATGAATTCGTAGACAGAACCGCTATTACCACCTTGTGCTGTTACGGAAATATAGTAGGTTCCCGGTTCTAAGGTATAGGGAATGAAGACATCCCCACTCCGGGTATAGGTATTCTGATTTCCTTGACTCGGTAGTGCGTTGGTGACATCAAAGTCTCCCAGGTATTCGACGTTTTCAAATTCACCATTTTGATTTTTCCTGACCAAATATACCCTGTCCCACCAAAAGTTATTATCGGTAGTGGCAATACCTTGGTTTTTAACCGTCCAGGAGATGGGTACGAATCTACCTTTTTTTAATTTGACTGGTTGGAGCGTTAATTTTAGTGACAACTAAATCTGCATAGGGTTTTTCTGCTATCAATAGTTGGTCTGCTGCTATTTTGGTGTTGTTTGTTTCCAATCCATTTTCAAATACTGAGTAGATAATATTGCCTTCCCCATCTCGGATATCGGCATCGGTTTGGAGGAAGATGTTGTATTTATTATTGGTAATATTACTGGGGAGAAGGATTGATTCCGTTCTACTGTAGGATGCACCTTTGGCAAGGCTACCATCCCGCAGGTAGGAACCCAAAACGATATCATCGTCATTTCCAACGGTATCGTCAATGCTAGCGATAATGCGATCGTACCATTTATTTTCTTTGCCTGCTCCCGTTCCCTTATTGGCAACCGTCCAACTGGCTTGGATTGTTTTAGCCATGCGATCCAGAAGGATGGTGTTGGGAGATATGGTCAGTTGGGATACTTCTAAATCTGCGTATTCTCCCAGATTAATTTGTAAGCCTTGGAAGATTGTGTTGTTCTCTTCTCCATCTCCATCGCTATTGCTCTCCTTGAGGGTATTTTCCGCATCGGTAACGATAAATAGATACTTACCACCACTGAGTTCGATGGGTAGGGGGATGGTTAATTCTTCGACATAGCTGCCATTTGCTGCCAGGTTACGGATTTTTCTGATTTCTGCGATCGCATTGCTGGCATTGAAATCGCTGGTTGATGGGGTGTTGGTGTCGAGGATGTAGATTCTGTCTATCAATTCTCGATTGATTGCCAGGCTACCGCTAAGGCTTACTTTCCACTTGAGTTGGAGGTTTCCACCGGAGATTGTTGTTGTGGGGAGGGATGTTATTTCCGGTATTAAATCGACACTGCCAATCCGTATGGTTTGGCTAGAAATACTTTGATTGTTATTTTGAGTATCGTATTCGGCTAAAGTTCCCGCATTGGTCACAACAACGATGCGATATTCTCCCTCTGCAATGCTGATGGGTATGGTAATTTCTGTTTCGCTGCGGTTGAGTTGCTGTGAGGATAGAATCGTTTCGCTGCGGGTAATGGTTTTTATCGATCGGGCATTGTTAAAATCAAATGTTCCGTCTGCTGTTATATCTGTGGTGGAAATGAGATAGATGGCTTCGTTCCAGGTTCCCGTTGCTTCCACATCGCCTATATTACTCAAATTCCAACCAACTGCGATGGTTTCTCCGGGTATTCCTGTTTGAGAAACGGTAATGTTACTTACAGCTAAATCGGGGAGTTGTTGTTGGGGTTTGTTGCTGAGGGTTATTTTTTGGCTGAATGCGATGTTATTGCTGGTGGTAAATTCATTTTGCACCCCATCCACATCGGCTTGGATAAAGATATAGTAGTCCCCAGCAAGAGATTATTTTGCAGGGGTAGGGATAGACGCGCTTGTTGCGATCGCTTTGTTTTGGAGTCTAATGTTTGTGAGGTCAGTTCTACCTGCGGTTGTAGCTGGATGTCTCCACTATCGGCATCGAATTCAGGGTCATCGTCTGAAGATAGCCAAATGCGATAGTTTCCAGTATTGTTGGCTTTGGCTGTACCGATATTCTCGATTTCCCAGTTAATGTCGATCGTCTCACCGAAATATGCTGTGGTTTTTTGTGCTATTACCGATCGCACTTCTAAGTCTGCTACTTGTAAGGTGATTGGTAGGGCAAAACTATTGTTGTTGTTGTCATTTTCTGGTTGCAGGTTATTATATGCATCTGCAACAAATATTAAATATAGATTATTTAAATCTGCGAAGTTTGCAACACTGGGAACATCGGCTATTTTAATAGTCTTTGATGTAGTGTAGGAAGAATTTCCGCTTAAGGGGGTGCGACCTTCGCTGAAAAGATAACCAAGGTTGGTATCGTTACCATAAATTGGTTATCGGTAGATAAATATATATAGTCATACCAATTTGCCCAAGTTGAAAGTGTTCCTTTATTTTTTACTGTCCATTCAGCGAGAAAATCTTCATCTAGGACAATTCTAGAAGAAGGTTTAACATCTGCTTCGGTTATTTCTAAGTCAATACTACCGGCAGTGCTTGCTTTGAGTTTATAGTTACCAAAATTCTCTCGATCGTAACTGATAACCCGGACTTGATATTTGTATCCCGGTTGGGAGATGAAGGTTAATTCTGATGATTTTCCTCTGGTTATTTGATAGTAGTCATTCCAATATTCTTTATCATCAAAGTTGTTATAAGTCTGACCTGTTAAGTTTCCATCTGCATCAAATTCAATTACCTGTAAAAATGCACCAAATTTATCTTCGTAATCTGTAATTTGTTCGGGTTGTAGTTCTAATTTTACTGTTGTTGAATCATTTGTAGAGATACCTTCTACTTGATATGTATCAACTAATTCTCCATAATAATAGTAATTGTGTAAATCGTTGACATCAATACTGCCACTCTTGCTACCACTATTGGGGTCAGTATTGAATATGGAAATACTTGGTAATTTATTAGCTATAAGAGTAAACTCTCCTGCTTCTTTTACTGAAAAAGTTGTTACTCTAAGAATATAATTTTTACCTGACTCCGGATAAAACATTATTCGAGAATTCAAAGAGGAAATATTATTTGCTCCAGAATCATTATCAGATAAAATGAGGCTTCTAGTCTTTGCATCATATATTTCCAAATAAGCATCAAACTCATTAGAATTTAAATTTATTTGAATTGCCTCGCCTAAAATTAAGCCATTTAGATCGAGTTGATATTCCTTAATGTAATAATCACTTTGGTAACCATCATAATTCAGATCGTTATCGTTTAATGATATGTCTTTTAATTCTTGACCTAATTCGATCGATGGCAAATTATTAGGTTCTTTAATTACTTTAATTTGATAATTACCCAGTTGTCCGCTCTCATAATTGCTCACTCTTGCAACGTATCTAAATCCAGCTTCGGGAGTAAAGTTAGCATGGGCAGGAGCTATTTCGTAAGAAGAGTTTGATGTAACAGGAGAATATGAATTATATGTATTGTTCGGAAGAACTTTCAGGATATCTATGTACGCTGTAAACCCATTCTCAACTACTCTAAAAGTTGTTTTTTGCCTGGATTTAGATTTGTAATCTCAAAATAATCGCTGTAAGAGTCAACTATATTTGGGTGTTTTGCATCGGAATTAGCAATATTAAGATTGCTTAAACTCGTATTCGCACTAATTTTCGTTAAGCTTTGCGATTGTAACCTGTAACTTCCAGCACCTGAATAATCTCGGTTATTAACTCTAACAATATAATTTTTACCAGCCTGAGCTATAAATAATACATCTGAATTTATCTCCGAACCTCTAAAGCCTTCCATCGAGCTAGCAACAACATTTCCCGTACCTATATCAATTATTTGTAGCTCGGTTGAAAATTCTTGATTATTTGCACCCGCTCCACTAGGTGAAGATAAGTTGAAATTAATTATTTCCCCACTTGTAAATCCTTTTAGTAGGTAGCTATCGCTTAATTTTCCTGAATAGAAAATATCAGTATTTATATCTAATGCCCTGTTTATGGTTGCATTAACGTCAACAGTTTCTAATCTTCCTGTACTTAAGCTATAGCTACCAATTCCTTGGGGGTTGTCACTTGTAATTCGGATAATATATTTCTTGTCGGCTTGAGGAGTAAAAATTATACTAGCATTAGAATAAGTACTATTTCCGGTATTTCTTACTCCTGAATTGCTATCCGAAATAATTACATTTCCATTACTCGCATCAACGACTTCCAAACGAGCGTCAAATTGAGTTGAGTTTAATTTAATATGAACGGGTTTTCCTACTTCCTCACCGATTAATTCGTAACTATCAACAAAATATCTACCAGAATAATAATATATGGAATCATTTGGTCTATAAACATCATTAGCTGGATTCAGAGATTGGTCATTAATAATTTGACCTGCGGCATTAATTGTTGCTAGTGTTTGAGCCGTAAGTGTGAAATTTCCAGTACCTCTGTATGTGCTGCTGCTAGCCCGAACAACATAATTCTTACCTGCTTCCGGTGTAAAAATTAGATGTGCATCCTCATCCTTGGGAAAGCTTGGATTGAGGCTGTTGCCACCAGAATTAAAATCTTCATATATTACTTTTTGAGTAGTGGCATCGATTATTTCCAAGTACGCATCAAAATCAGGTGATACTAATTTAATACTAATTGGTTTTCCTGACGTTGTATTTTTCAGTTGATAGTCTTTAATGTATTGATCAATAGAGTTAGGATCGAATGAATCTCGAACTGTTAATTGTTCTTTTTTAGTATATTCATTTAATTGCTCTAAATTACTTGCAATATTTAGTTCGCTTGGTGTTAATGGTGTTGTAGTTAAATCATAATTCCCTGTAATCCTTGCATTATTGCTTGTAACTCTTAATCCGTAGCGTATATTAGGTTGGGGAGTAAATGTAAAAAATGAATTCTTATCATCTTGATTCCCTCGTGCCGAGAAAATATGACGTTGGGTGTCAGCCAAGTTAATTAACTCAATAGATGTAATAAAATCAGTCGAACTTAAATCTACTCGAACTGGCTTTTCAGCTTTTAAATCGGTTAATTCATAATAATCGCTGAATTGATAGTAATCTTGAGAGTAGTAACCTTCTCCATCACCAATATATGTTTGAAAATCAGTGGAGCTTAACTGATTTGTTTGCGTTTCTTGTGATGTCGTCGAAATTGTAGGAATTGCAGAACCTGAAGACAATAATTTAAAGCCTATCTCGTCTCCTGTTGATGCATAAATACCATCTTTACGAAGTATTTTTACAGAATAAACTGTATTTGCTTCAGAGATAAATTCGAGTTCGGAATCTTTACCAATGTATAATATGGGTTGTCTTCGTGTTCGTGTATTCAAATTGGTGACTTCTAATGTCAGATTACTGATTTGGAGCGATTCCAAATTTATTTTACTCTCTCTGGAGATATGGATTTAAAAGAATATTCAGCAACATAACTATCTATGCTGCTTGCTTCACCCTGAGTAATTTGCTTGAGAGTTCCAGATTTTTCCGATTGTTGGGTATTAAATTCTATCTCGGATAATTGAGTTGCACTAAATTTATATTCTATTGGGTCGCTTTCATTAGAAATACTAAATCGAATAACATATTTTTTATTACTACCAGGATTGACAGTCATCACTCGTCGATCGCCATAGGTGAATATATCGTTGCTATTCGATATATTGTTCCCTGTCTCCACATCAAATATTTGTAAGTCTGTAGAGGAGTTTGTAGCATTGCTAGCTACTATTTGAATTGCCCGATCTGGAGTAAAATCTTTTAATAAAAATTCTTTACTATAATTACCCAATCGCTGACTATTGTCACCCGCTAATGGTTTGTTGAATAGTCCAATATTTTCAAATTTGCTTTCGGTAAAAATAATTTCGGGTATTTCAACGGCATGGAGAGAATAAGCGCCGATCTTGTTTTGTAACCAGCTAGTTACTCGCACCAGATAGTTAATATTCTCTTGAGGAATAAAGCTTATTAATGAATCATTATTTGGACCAGCGTCATCATTGCTAAGAATAACTTCTCCAGTTTCTGCATTTACTAGTTGCAGAAAAGCATCAAATGATGCTGATAGCTTGAGATTTACAACTTTACCAAATGTTATATTAGTCAATTGATAATCATCACTATAACTACCTATCCGAGTTGGATTTTTTGCATCGTTAGCGGTTAATTCTTGATTTTTTATTCCACCCAATACAGAAATTGTCGGTAGACTGGATGCGGCACTCGCTCCACGCATCGCAGCTTGAATTCCAAATATTTCAACAACTGGTGGTTCAGATGCCAATATCAATCCATTAACTTCACCACTATTAATTAGGGGGTCATTTGCCTCTGTTGATGCCAATAAATCATCTTTTCCTACCCCTGTCAATACATCGGCATCTAGTATTTTTTCTTCCATCAGAGGATTATTTGTAGAGGAGTCTGAAAGTAATTGATTGTCAGCGATCGCTCCGTTACTAGTATCGGGTAGTACAAGGTCTGTACTTGGCGCTCCAATTGGTGCAGTGGTGTTACTTTGGTTATTTTGATTATCGAGGTACGGTTCTGTAAATGGTGAAGGGACTGATAATCCGTCGCTGGAGAATGGGTTGTTTGGTAAGCCAAAGTTGTTTGTTTCTGCCATGATGACCTCGTATTAAATCCTGCTGTTAAAGATGCTTTTATTAATGATTAAAATTATTCAGAGAAAATTTTTGATTAAAAAAAAAGTAAGTTATCAGATGTTGCGATTTTCGCGTTACATGTATCTTTGTTGAATTGTAATTAACTAGTACAGCATAGCGGAAATAAAGCGAACATTATAATTTGGTAAAAAGCCTTATTTATAAACTTTCTGACTTCTGCCTCTTGCCTACTTACAGAAGTCACTCTGCATCTACTTATTTCGACTTTCATGTACTAGTTGAAAGAGAAACCGTGTGTTTTCTTTTGATTTTTATCTGGTGTGAGAAATTTTTGATTAATTAAATCTGTATAAATTTTGAAATTAATTTGCCAAGATTCTATTGCTTGAAGAATTTTCTGTTGTATTTCTGCTGTTGTCTCTGCTGATATGTCGTGATGAAATTCGGCAAAAAATGCGACGATGGGGATGATTTCTTCATCTCCTGTGCGGTAAGTACCCTGGTTGACAGTGAGGTGGAGAGTACTTGTCTCTAATCGGTAACGAAAGATGACAGCACTTTCTACCTCTGCTTTCCCAAATTCCATCCATTCTCCCGATGTAAGTAGGGTTTGATTTATATATCTCACCGGTGCTAATGGTTTGCCTATATAGGGTACATGTCCAATGATTTTAGTGAACATTTGTTGGTATCCCAGATTGGGCATTGCCATCACATATTTGCTGGTCACATCTGGGATTTGCATGGTATCAATCGATTTACCTTTGATGATTTCTTGGAATGCGATCAAATGTGGTTGTACTACAATCCCGGTTCTATTTTCAAACTCCAATGACAGTAAGTTATCTGCTTTGATAGGTGTTTGTGCAAGTTTCCATTCACCTGGAACAACACCGCTATATTCCAGCATTTTGGGATTTGCCAAAATGGGTTGTGTTTCCTGTGTTCCCAGGATGAAATTAATTTCTCTGGCTTCAACGGTGGGATTCATCTTTTTTATCGCTTGAGGATATCTGAGGGATTTTATCTATGAGCTTTTTGCTTGATAATTTAGATTGCGTACTGGGAAAGAAGGCAGATACATTTCTGCCTTCTTCATCTAATATTTAGCTTTAGATTTATTTTTAAACAACTATTTGCTATTAGCTTCTATGATTTTATAAATTCCGAGCGATTAGCTAAAAGGCAAAAGAAGAAGCCCTAATAGTTAAAAAGTCGAATGTTTAACCGTTATCAGTATATATCTCCATCCAATTGAAAGCTAACAGCTAATTGCTATACCGCAGCTACGACTTTATCCATGCTGAATACGTTAGGTACGCTGCTTGCTGTCTGTTCGCTAACACCCAAGAATTTGTGGTTAATAATGTCAGAGAATTCTTGCAAGTCGGTTTTCCAGCTACCCATAACTGCTAATAGGTTGGTGAGTTTTTCACTTGCGGTTTCACCGGATACTTCGTAGCTGTAGCTGCCGGAGAACAACACGATAGGGGTGCTGGTTTCGTCAGGGTTGCGTAATGCTGCTTCGTTGATGGTTAAGTATAAAGGCGCACGCTCGAATGTATAAACTAGATTAACAGTGGAGCGCATGGGGGTAGTACCAACTTGTTGCCATGCACCAGGTGCAAATAATCCTTCGCTCATAAATTTGCGAGCTGTATCTGTGTCTGCATTTTCAAAACCCATGTAACCGCGTGGGTTGACTCCTAAACCTTGATATTCGGCATTGGGTAGCATTTTAACGTAGCGTTCTGCGATCGCTGCTACGCTAATTTCTTCTACTTTTTTATCTTCGAGGGATTCGACGAAGATGACGCGATTTGGTTCAGCAATAATGCTGACTCCGTTTGTATAAACTACTTGTGATAGGCTCTGAGTGAAAATGGCTTGACGTGCTAGTTCCCATGACTCTGGTACAATTCCAGAATATTTGAGGAAGTCGGGATTGAGAACGGTGGGTTTGTTATCTTTGATTGCTACGATAATGCCGAATTCTTGTACTTTTAATTCTTGGGTCATGATTTTTATCCTATTAATTTCTTGATAAAAGTTGTTCGGTTTTGAGTTAGAACATAGCAACATAAAGCAACTTTCAAACGATTATTGCTTTTAGTCGATTACAAATGGTATAAATATCAACCTTCTACAGTTCTACACGCGATACGTCTTTATATCCTGGGGGGATTTTCGGATTTTTCGTTAAGATTTTCCATTTAATTCCGGGTTTTCTCTGAGGGGTTCTGTTGGTTATGGTTATTTATTAATATTTTGCTGAAATGCTCCAATTTATACAGGCTTTACCTGTTCTTTTACCTCTCAGGAGAAGGTATCTAAAGTCAGCAATACTTAACTTTAAGTTTTTTTATGATACTTAAAATAGGTATGTTACATTCCAGGTACTGAGTAAAAGCTATGTGTATAAATTGATTTTGAGTATATTTTGTTTTTTAGCTGCTGAATTTTATATTGAGCGATCGCTTTGGTCGGGGATTCTGCCGCCAATCCCATTATCCTTTACCTTTTGGTTGTAGCGATTCAGCCTGATTGCGCTACTTCTGTCTCACGATGAATCAAACACATCTTTAAGCTGTTACTTTACTCATAGATACTTTGCTTGGTGTGTACCAGATTTAGGCTGCCAGTAAGAACACCTTTCATCCCCGCTTTACGGATTGATGGCTAGTCGCTACCGTAGGGGAAGTGCTTTCACTCCTGCACTTGGAGGATAGGCTTTCCACCTATATTATCATTCAGTTGTCAAGGTTCAGAACCTTGCGGCTAATCCCTGTAAGCCTTATGAGGCTTCATTTCTAGCCAACGAATCGCACGAACCCCTGACACGGAGGACCTCCAAAAACTACATGAATCTCCCCATCCCAATCTGGATACTTCGCTCGAATATAGGCGCGTATTTCTTTCCCCGTTACCTCACGAATGTCTTTGCACAATACCGTCGCATTGGGGAAATTCCGTTGGTACGTAGCCAAGGCAATTGGATTGTTGTCAATGGCTATGCCTATTTCAAAACTTGCACCGCATTCCAAATCAAATCCACCCGCTCCAGAAAACAGGCTTACAGCTATCTTTTTGTTTGTTGCTGTTGAATTCATCATCAGATTTGATGGTACTAAATCAATGTTAACTTTTTACACAAGCCTCTGTGTTAATTACAGTTGCAGTTCTGCCTCGCTCTCAAATCTTCTAGCAGGCTGTCTAAACTATGGGTGCTGATAGTTCTTTCAATCAGTGGGCAATCCGCAGTGAATATTTTATACACCCCTCCAGATTCCATCTCGCAAAAGTTGACAATCAACCCTTCCCGTTTGGCATGACTCAGTTTTTGGATTGGTTCTGGCAGCATCTGACATATAGAACCCATTTGACATCTACTGATGAGCTAGTTGATTTAGCATCAGTCTGATGAAGCACAAATTGAGTTTCGCAGTCGCATTGATAAGCGTCCTCTCGAAGTTTTTGACTAAGCTCTTACAACGTTCAACCCATGCATTAGAGCGTTCAATTACCCATCTAGTTGGCACTGGGACAAATCCAGTTTTTCCTTGTGCGGCTTTTTCTGCTCTCGAGGGCTTGGGTGCCACCTCAAATCTAATTTTAGTCATTATTTGCGGATAAACCTGTTGAAGTGATTCTGTGAGTTTATCTGGGTGATAGCCACTATCGAGCAAAATGGTAATTTTCGGTATATTAACAGGCTTGCTACGAAAGTAATCTAAATTATTGCTTAACAGCTCAATCAAGCCTTGGTCATCGGTCACCGACGCTTTGGTACAATGAGTAAAAAATGGAAAGCCCAGGATATCCACAGCCAGATGACGCTTAATGCCATTAGTACATTTATAATGACAGAACCCTTTAGACTCGATACTGGCATTACAGGTATTTTTCACCGCTTGCGAGTCAATTATCATCAATGTAGTCCATTTTTCTTTTTTTTTTGCTTGCTTACGCACTTGAGAGTGTAAGACACTCATTAGTTTGTCGAGCGCTCCTTCAGTCCGCCACTGTTTGTAATGCCAATATACAGTTGAGTAGGGGGGTAAATCTTTAGGCAAATCTTGCCAATTGCAGCCATTCTTGAGTTGATAAAAGATGCCATTGAGAATTTCTCGCTTTGTCCAATCAGAGGGTCTTGTCCGCTTCTTGTTCGGCAATATAATCGGTAACAGAGGTTCAATAATTCCCCATTCTTCGTCCGTTAGGCTACTCGAATATGACATGATGGCTAGATCGCACTTTTGCCATTACCTTACGTTAATACCATTAAAGATGTCAAATGGGTTCTATAGATTTTCTTTCCAAATCTGAGAGCATCTTCCAAGCTTCTTCTTTAACAAATTGATATTGATACAATCCTCTACGCACATCATCATAATCTGAAGCTTTTCGTAATATATCAGCAAGGATTTCTGCATCAGTTGCTGGTACTGAATTGGTCACAAATATTTTTGGATGTGTATCTTCTAGAACATCAATCTCAGAAATTTCAGAGTCAATATTCAATTCTTCCGGTTCTTCCAGGTATTCAGAGTCAGTATATTCAGTAAAATCTTCTGTATCTCTTTGCCACAAGGACTCAAATTCTTGCTGTTTAAATTCCCAGTTAATTTC
>JAAUPE010000165.1 GCA_012034595.1 Calothrix sp. CSU_2_0
TGGGAATTGGGAATTGGGAATTGGGAATTGGGAATTGGGAATTGGGAATTGGGAATTATCTTAATTTTTGTACAGACGACCCGGTGGGTCGTCTCTCCCTAATTCCGATGGCTAATTCTTATATAGAAGATGACTCACCGGATATAGAAGACGACCCACCGGGTCGTCTCTACTTCTTGCCACAAATTAAACCAAACCGAATCAAACCGCTTTCATAACCACGCTGCATCAATCCCAAAGACAAAGCACCCTGAATAGTACTCCAACCAGAGAACAACAACCCCCAAAGTGCTTGCAAGGTAAATGTAGAATCAATTACCACATTCCAAAAAGGTGCTACAGCTTTCGACCAATCAACAAAACGAAGATTTTGTAGCGGTAACTGACGTGCTATGTCTACATATTCCGGTAATGAAATTACATAAGGCAAACAATAAACCCGATAAATCTCCTCCAAATCCTTTCTCTCCTCCAGACTCAACGGAGAATCCCCAATCGGACGATGACACCAGGTGACAACAATCATTGTTCCACCAGGCTTTAAAACTCGGTGACACTCCTGCAAAAACTTCACCTTATCAGGCATATGCTCACCACTCTCCAGCGACCAAATGAGATCGAACGAATTGTCAGGGAAAGGCATATCCAAAGCGTTAGCAACTTGAAAATTCGTGCGATTACCTAAACCAAATTCCCTAGCACGTTCCTTTGCTCTTTCAGCCTGCACCGGACTCAAAGTTATCCCAGTCACCCTAGCGCCAAATCTACCCGCTAAATACAGCGAACTTCCACCAATACCACAACCAACATCAAGGATATCCGAAAAACCAGAATCTTCCTTATCTTCCTCCCCATCCAAAGCAAATCGCAACACCTCCTCAATCAAATCAATCTGTGCTTGGCGACGTTCTTTCTTCTCCGTACCATCAGCACCGTAGTAACCGTGATGCATGTGTTCTCCCCAAACTTCCTCCCACAGACCAGAGGAAGCATCGTAGAACTGCTGAATTTGTTGATAAAGTGTTGCACTCATTAGTTAAGCAATGCTAAGACAAAGCAGGATTAAAATACACATATTTGTAGGCTACCATGTGTGTTTTGATTTGAATTAGGGTATTTTTCGCTCCCAGGAAGGTTAACCCAACCTAGACAAACTGGGATAGTTTTATTTTTGACCGGAATATGACCGTTTCTCGGACAGTTTGCTTGGGATTTTTGGCGGTTATCGCAGTAGGAACCATCTTATTGATGATGCCTTTTTCTACTAGTAGTGGTACGTGGAATGACTTAGTTGTGGCTCTTTTTACCTCAACTTCCGCAGTCTGCGTCACAGGTTTATCTGTGGTAGACCCTGGTACTTATTTTTCTTTTTGGGGTCAATTATTTATTGCTTTATTAGCACAAATTGGTGGTTTAGGCTATATGACTACAACCACTTTTTTGATTTTACTAATTGGTAGAAGATTTGACTTGAGGCAGAAAATTGCGATTCAACAAGCATTAGATCGACCGGGAATGAGTGGTAGTAAGCAAATTATTCGTTCGATTATTGCGACAACACTAATTTTTGAAATCACAGGAATCTTTTTGCTGTTACCTGCTTTTGTGCCGAAATACGGATGGAGTCAGGGATTATGGTTAGCGATTTTCCACAGTGTTAATGCCTGGAATAATGCAGGTTTTAGCTTGTTTAAAGATAGCTTAGTTGGTTATCAATCTTCAGCTTTAGTTGTATTTACAATTACTGGTTTGATTATTTTCGGGGGAATTGGATATCAAGTCATTTTAGAAATGTACATTTGGCTGCGCGATCGCATTTTTAAAAAGCAGACAATATTAGTTTTCTCCCTCGATTTTAAAGTTGCAGTTAGCACTACTGTGATTCTATTACTGCTGGGAACTGCGGCATTTTTAGCGGTTGAGAGCAAAAATGTCAACACTTTAGGTAATATTGGATTTGGTAGTCAATTATTATCAGCTTGGTTTCAATCGGTGACTCCTAGAACTGCTGGTTTTAATACCATTGATATTGGGAAAATGACTAATGCCGGATTGTTTATTACCATTGCCTTGATGTTTATTGGTGCGAGTCCAGGTGGTACTGGTGGAGGTATTAAAACAACAACATTACGAGTTCTCACTAGCTGTACAAAATCAATTCTTCAAGGCAAAGAAGAAGTTATTTTATACGAGAGAAAAATCGCTTTGTCTTTAGTTCTTAAAGCGGTCGGTGTGTTTATTGGCTCTATCAGTACAGTAATTGTTGCCACCACATTAATTGCACTGACAGACCCCGAAATTTCCTTCATTCAAATTTTGTTTGAAACTATGTCCGCATTTGCGACTGTAGGTCTTTCAACTGGTATTACTGGTAGTGTTACCACTGCTGCTAAACTAATACTAATTGTTACAATGTATATTGGTCGCGTTGGAATTTTGTTGTTAATGTCTTCTATTTTAGGCGACCCACGTCCGAGTCGCGTTCATTATCCTGAAGAAAATTTGCTTGTTGGTTAATAAGGACTAAAATTGTGAATCTCTCATCGCTAGGATTTTTCCGCAGTCTACGCAAAGACAATCATCAATTTGCGGTAATTGGGTTAGGACGTTTTGGACGCTCCGTATGTTCGACGCTACATAAATTTGGTTATCAAGTTCTCGCTACAGATGTTGATGAAAAACGAGTTTCGGAAGCTTTAACAGAGCATATTGTTGGACATGCTTTGCAAATTGATTCTACCGAACCTGCGGCACTTAAAGAGGCAGGAATTTTTGAGTTTGATACGGTAATTGTGGCAATCGGTAATTACGTTCAAGAAAGTATTATCACTACTTTAAATGTTAAAGAAGGTGGAGTTCCTCACGTTATTGCAAAAGCTTCAACTGAAGTGCATTGTAAGCTTTTAAAACGTGTTGGTGCTGACCATGTTGTGTTTCCAGAGTATGAAGCTGGAAGCGCTTTAGCACGAACTTTAACTAAACCATCAATCCTCGAAAGATTTGACCTCGATCCAGATAATAGTATTGTGGAAGTGATTGTACCTGATGAATTTCATGGGAAAACAATAACTGAGTTACAATTACGTAATCGTTATGGGTTGAATTTATTAGCTGTCAGTCGAGATGGTAAATTTTTAATTAATCCCGAACCTGATAAGCGACTTGAGAAAGGAACGGCAATGGTGGTAATAGGTTGTAATCGGGATATTAATCGCTTACCGATTTAGTTTTAAATCAAATGCTCACAGGATAAAACTTTCAGTAATTTTAAACCCGGTTTTACATAAGAAGAACCGAATAACCTAAATCAATAAATCAATAAAGAGAGACGCGATATATCGCGTCTCTACACAAACAATTAATTGTATGTAAAAAATTAACTATTTTTATTTATCTAAAGATGCTGGTTGTGGTTCTGTTGGAGCTGCTGAACCATTATCAACATTTTCTAATGCTCCAGGAATAGGTTGTCCAAACTCGAATACAGTGTTGGGATTATTAGAATTATGTTCATTATTTACCGTAGCTTCCGAACTTGGGGTAGTTTCGTTATTTTGAGTGTTTTCGGTAGAGGTTTCCGCAGGAGTTGGTAATTGGGTAGTCGTAGGTGGATTACTTCTTCCTTGGGCAGTTTGTTGAATCAAACCCGTCATTTTCTCCGCTAGTTCATAACTTCCGGCTTCACGATACTGTTTTTGAGCGCGTTTAAATGCACTACTAGCCTTCTTGTATTCACCTTGGTTATACCAAGTCATGCCTAAATTGTAATAAGCATCAGGATTGTTAGGAACCTTGCGAATTGCTTCTTGGTAAATTGCGATCGCATTTGTTGTTTGTCCTTGACTTACCATTAAACCAGCCAAGTTATTATATGCGGCAATATTACTCGGTTCGATCTGTAAGGTTTGACGGTAAGCATTCATTGCTTCTTGGGTTTGTCCCTGTTTTTGCAACGCAATTCCCAAATTATAGAAAGCATTAGCATTGCTGCTATCGAGATTAATCCCCCTTTGGTAAGATGCGATCGCATCCCCAAGCTCTCCCATTTCGTACAATGCTAAACCCATATTATAATGGGCTGCTGTCATGGTCGGATTCACCACCAAAGCTTGACGATATGCTGTCACCGCAGCTTCACGCTGTCCCTGTTTATAAAGTCCTAAGCCTAAATTAAAGTAACCTTCAGCAAAATTGGGGTCAATCCGTACCGCTTCTGCATATTCCTGTATCGCCCCATCTAAGCGATTTTGCCGCAACATAATGTTACCAAGATATGTCCGTGCTGCCGCCAAATTGGGGTCAATTTGCAAAGCTTGACGCAACAACATTTCTCCACCTTGAAAATCACCACGACCGTAACGAACTACACCCTGTTGATATAATCCAGCTGCTTCTAAGTTTTGAGTAGCGACAGTTTGCGCCATTAACTGACTTCCCTGTAAATTCAAAAAAGAAGGAATTGCGATCGCAATGACAGCCGAAGTCGCAACTAGGAAAGCTTGAGGATAGTAGTGTAAATACTTATGAAAACAATATTTTTGAGACATAGCTGGGTAGACCTGAATTTTTATAGTGTCTTATAGCTATAGCTTTCCCAGTATGCTCGTAGAAATTTCATTGTGAGAAATAAATTTGGGGATTGGGTATGTTGTTGATTCGTTTCTAGGAGAAACGAATCAACTTGAAATTTTTAACTACTATCCAGATATATAGACGACCCGCCGGGTCGTCTCTACTTATTTATTGCTTCTGGTAAAATTAACATGGCATCCCCAAACGAATAAAAGCGATATTGAGATGCGATCGCTTCTTCATATATCCGCAATAATCGCTCCCTACCAATCAAAGCACTCACCAACATCAACAAACTCGAACGGGGTAAATGGAAATTAGTAATCAACCCCTCCACAACCTTCCACTTGTAACCAGGATAAATAAATAAATTCGTCTTGCCACAAAAAGCCTGCAACTCACCACCATTTTCCGCAGCAGCACCTTCCAAAGCTCTCACCGTCGTCGTTCCTACAGCAATAATCCGTCCCCCAGCAGCTTTGGTAGCGCGAATTTGCTCGACAGTTTCAACCGGAACCTCAATCCACTCTTCATGCATCGTATGTGTCGTTACATCCTCAACCTCCACCGGACGAAACGTACCCACACCGACATGTAAAGTAATAAAAGCCCGATTAATCCCCTTTTGCTCTAATTTATCCAATAATTCCGGGGTAAAATGTAAACCTGCCGTCGGCGCAGCCACAGCTCCGGGAATCTGAGCGTATACTGTTTGATATTGGTCGTCTGCTGCCTTGCTATCAGTAATATAAGGTGGCAAAGGTATCTCCCCAAACCGCTCCAATACCTGCACCAACGGCTTTCCATCCGGGACATCAAACTTGAGTATTCGTCCCCCAGTTGCCGCATCCACATCGATGACAGTCGCCGTTAACATTGTAAATTGGGCACTGTCATTATTTCCCATCCCCCCAGCAAAAAAAATCTGCGAACCAATTTTAAACCGCTTCCCAGGTTTAACCAAAGCTAACCAACAATTGCGCTGTCGCTCCTCCAAAAGCAACACCTCAACATCAGCTCCCGTAGATTTACGTCCGTACAACCGTGCGGGAATGACTTTAGTATCATTCATAATTAATAAGTCATGCGATCGCAATATCTCCGGTAAATCTCGGAAAATCTTGTTTAAAGCAGGATTTTCTTCACCTGTAATAGTTGAATCCACCACTAACAGCTTGGAACTATCACGGGGAACTGCTGGATTTTGAGCGATTAATTCTTCCGGTAACTCGTAATCATACCCAGCAGTCGAACGCTCTAAATCGGAATATTTATCTTCTGGGATAGAGGTTAAATCCAAATTTTCTGGTTTCAATTCTCGCGGCATTTCGGTTAAGATGGCTGTAGCAAGCTAACTCTAGCTTATATTAGCTCGATACATAAGTAGACCTGAAGGAATTAGCGGTAAATTTTATCCCTAAAGTTTGCAATGAATACTATTAAGTACCACGTAAATATAAATGTGAAATTGGGTAAATCTCCCCATCAAAAACGGGGGCATTTACCCTACCGGATATGGGGGTCTATGTACCAATAATGGATATGTAGGATTGGCTTTGATCCCAAAAACTAAAATGGAATATTTATATTATCTGGCAAATGCCAGTCTCACCTTGAGAGTAGTTCAATTCTTACACACCCGACCCCAATTACCCGTTTCCTTTGTTACCGTAATACACCAAATAGATGGTTGGGTAGTGCGAGTTAAACTAACCACTCCAATTTCTCCTGATGACGATGGTGATTTTCGCGCTTTCTTAAACGAACTCGGAATTAGCTACGAACCACCAATGCGAGTACAAATGGCACTGTGGAGCTTGGAAACTGGACAATGCCCTGTTGATGTCATGCGTCGCTATCAAGTTGCGATCGTTTCCCATGGAAACCCCGAAAGAGAAGAAATTGAGGCATTTCGTCAACAATTTGTACGTGGTTTGGGCTACTGCCCAGAAACCCTAGCTTAATTACTGCTTGTAAGTGTATTTCCCTAAGTGTTTGATTGAGTTCCGCTAGAGCATAGGTTAATGGCATTGTCAAACAAAATATAAATTCTTTGCCCTTAAATCCTTTTTCCTATGGCGAATAATACTTTAACCGATCGCTCAATATATTGATGATTGGTACTTGATGTTGTCACCGCAGTACCAACTACCCATCATCAATTAAAGAATCAAAAGCTCCGGGAATGTATTCTTCCAGCGTCAAATAATAACTAGGTGTTGATAGAAAAGCCAGATGATCGGATTTTTTGTTGATGTTACTGTGTTTTAAGATATTTTGACTGACAACTTTTCGAGCTTCTGCGATCGCGACATCAAAGCGACAATTAAAATCAGCCTTCTCCGGAAATTTCGCTAAATACATTTGTGCCGTGCGATAGATTTTTTCCTGCTTGCGTAGCATTATTGCGTCTCTCCCTCCAGCATCCCAACTACCAACACTGCGGGTTTTCACTTCAACAAATGCCAAAGTTTGGGTATATTCTGCAATAATATCGATTTCACCCCAACGCGATACTCCTTTGGAGTCGCTGAGTCCTCCGGACACGCTACGCGAACGCGATCGCCAACGACGGTGGAGGATTTTCCAACCGCAGGATTCTAACCACTGTGCCACTAAGTCTTCACCTAATGTACCAATATCGGGATAATTAGAAGGAGATGGATTTGACATTAGTAATAATTACGATGAATATTAGAAATTTTAGGTTAAGCACAAAAATTTGCACAGGTGTACTCAGTGTATTCCTCTACGTAATACTTAGCATTACAACTGCTTTTTGTTTTTCTCCCACAGCTTTAGCACTTGATTACAACAAAGAAATCCTCATCAATGCTGATTTTTCAGGACGGGATTTGAGCGACTCCAGCTTTACTAAGGCAAATCTTAAGCAAAGCAATTTCAGTAAATCTAACTTGCGAGGAGTTAGTTTTTTTGCTGCTAATTTAGAGTCAGTCGATTTCACTGGTGCAGATTTAAGCAATACGACTTTGGATTCAGCACGTTTAATTAAAGCCAATTTAACCAACGCGATTTTAGAAGGAGCATTTGCTGCCAGTTCTCAATTTGAAGGTGCGATTATTGATGGGGCTGATTTTACCGATGTTTTGCTACGTGATGATGAGCAAAAGAAGTTATGTAAAATAGCTAAAGGTACAAATCCCACAACTAAACGCGATACCCGTGAAACTTTAATGTGTCCGTAGAAGAAAGGCTAAAGGGAAAAAGGAAACTTAAGAAACCGAGTTTCTCTCCCACTAAAAATCCCAAATCAACTACAACTAACTTAGCCCAAGTGATTGCTGATTGTGGTTTCTATGAGTTTACAAGGCAATTGGGATATAAAGCTAAAAAGTTTGGTTGTGAAATAATCATTGCTAGTCGTTGGTTTCCGTCAAGTAAAACCTGTTCAAATTGCGGACATATTCAAGATATGCCGCTAAAAGAAAGGGTTTATAACTGTCAAAATTGTAGACATTCGATAGACAGGGATTTGAACGCAGCAATAAATTTATCACGTTTGGCTAAAGCGTGAAAGCTTACTGAGGGATAACCGCTCCCATGCTCCCTTTGAAGTAAGAAATAAATGTCTAGACTTGTCTAGTATTTATATAGCAGACGATTATAGTTTACAAATTCCCTCAAAAAAGCCGAGAGGAGATTGAGCAAATGTTAGGATTGAGCGAATTAAAGAAAACAAGAGTTTATCAAGAAGCAAAAGAAGAAGGCAAGTTAGAAGGCAAGTTAGAAGGGAAACTGGAAGCTGTACCATTCATGCTCAGTTTGGGTGCTACTGTGGAGCAGATAGCAGAAACTTTAGATTTAGATATTGAGCAAGTTCGTCAGGTTGCTCAAAAGAATCAATTTAATCAGGAATAATGTAAAAATTGAAGAGAAACGCGATGTATCGCATCTCTACATACGTAAAAATTACAATAAATTACAATAAATCAATAATTGTAAATTGCCATTGACGCTCTAACTCTTTCTGCCTAGCTTTTTCTCGATACAATGCTTGGTAATAAGATTCATATTTTTCTGGTTCAATTTGGGAATCAGTTTCTTGCCATAGCTTGGAAAAATACTGGATGCGTTTTTCACACAACACTTTCTCCATACGAGCAATAGTAGCTTGTACAACTTGAGGCGATCGCATAATTTCTGTTTTTGCTTTTTCGGTGAGAACAAACAAATGGGAAATTAATCTAGATTCTTCAGGAAATTCCAAACATATATCTTGCAATCTTGAGACTACATCTCGTTCATTGTCATCTGTAACTTGGTCAGTGACTTCGAGTATATTTTGCCACAAGAAACGGTGATGGGAAAGGCTAAATTGTAAGTCACGCTCTTCGAGTTCATTAATTATATTTTGGCGCTGTCCGGGACAATTTAAGTAAATTCTCAATAATAAAGCTTCTGCTCTTTCTAATAAACTATTTTCAGATTTAGGGAGTAGGGATTGGGCAGGAGAAAGGGGAGGGTTTGCTGTGCTTGAATTTGAATTTGAATAATTTGAATTATGAAAACGTGGTTTTTCCCTCTCCCGATTACTGGTTTGTGCTGGTGTAATTTGTGTGACTAAATTTTCTATCCGTAAAGGTACTAATTGACTATTTCCTAAACTCAAAATATCCGCACAATGGGAAATATAATAAGTTAAAGTATCTTTATTAACAATATTTTTGAGTAACTTTACTATTTGTTGTGAAGCTTGCTGGTAATCTGTCGCTTGCTTCAAATCTTTTTTTGTAATAATTTGTTGAATTTGCCAATCAATCCAAAGTGGAGCAGTCGCTAATAACTGTCGATAGTCTTCCGGTGAATGGGTATGCAAATACTCATCGGCATCTTTACCATCAGGAATATTGAGAATTTTTAAAGCAACTTCACCCTGATAAGCTAAATTTGCTATTTCCCCAATAGCACGTTCTGCCGCATTTGTTCCCGCTTTGTCAGCGTCAAAGTTGAGTATAAGCTGCTTTGATTCGCTATAGCGCAATGCTAATTTAACCTGCTCAATACTTAAGGCAGTACCAAGAGACGCGACAGCATTATTAATACCCGACGCATGAAGCGCGATCGCATCAAAATATCCTTCGACTACAATCGCTCGATCGAACTGCGATATGCCGTTTTTGGCAGCATCAAGGGCAAATAATGTTTTACCCTTACTAAATAACTCAGTTTCCGGTGAATTTAAATACTTAGGTTGCTCATCCTTCATTGTCCTCCCACCAAAAGCAATCACCCTTCCCATCACATCACGGATAGGAATCATAATGCGATCGCGAAACACATCGTAATAACCGCTTCCTTCTTTACGGGGTTTAATTAAACCAGCCTTCTCCACCAACTGCACGGGATAATGCTTGTCTTCGACTAAATACCGATATAAAGTATCCCAACCTCCAGGAGCATAACCCAAAGCGAACATCTGCACGACTTCATCGCTCAATCTCCTCTGTTCCCGCAGATATTCATGCGCCCCATAACCCAAATTTTTGAGTGCGTGCTGATAAAATTGTGCCGTAGCTGCCAACACTTGATATAGTTGCTCCCGTAGCGATATCTGACGCTGTAATTCTTGACGTTGTTCTGGTGCTAGGGTTTGGACAGTAACCTGATGTCGTCGGGCTAAATCTAGAACGACTTCCGAAAAAGACCGTTTTTGCAACTCCATCAAGAATTTAATCGAGCTTCCACTAGCTTGACAGCCAAAACAATAGTACATTTGCTTTGTTTGGCTAACCGTAAAGCTGGGGCTTTTTTCATCGTGGAAAGGACATAAACCAACATAATCCCGACCACGTTTGCGTAACACAACATGTTCCGAGACGACATCATATATGTCAGCTCGTTCTTTGACTGTTTCGATTGTGTCGGGATGCAACCGGGGAATTTGCATATTGGTTATTGGTTATTGGTTATTAGGAATGGGGAGGAGTTTTGAGTAGAGACGACCCGATGGGTCGTCTGTAGAGGAGTTATAAATTGGGGAATAGTGATTTAATTGTAAAACAGACTAATAGTACTAACTTAGTACAATGAAGCTAGAAATTATATTTTCCCCTTTTCCCTTTAACCTTTGCTGTTTTGCTTGAGAATGGTATAACTTAGCGCTAAAGCGAAATATTATCAGAGGATTTACTGAAAAATGGGACGTATTTTTATTTCAGCAGCACATGGGGGTCGAGAAGCTGGGAGAATCGATCCAGGTACGGTAGCTGGAGGAACGACTGAAGCCCGTGAGATGATTTTACTGCGGGATTTAATTGTGGGTGAATTGCGATCGCGAAATTGGGAAATCCTTTCGGTTCCCGATGATTTGAGTGCCCAGGGTACTATTAACTGGATTAATACCCGTTCTCGTCCGCGTGATGTCGCTTTGGAAATCCAGACCGATGCGGCTTCAAGTCCATCGGTACGGGGTGCTACCGTTTACTATATCGCCAATAATAGCGATCGCCGTAAAAATGCCGAAATTTTGCTCTTGGCTTTGCTGCGGAAGATTCCCCAGTTACCGAATCGTGGAGTGAAACCGGATACTAATTCTGGGTTTGGGAGTTTGGTTTTTTGCCGACAAACTGCGATCGCAGCGCTGCAAATGCAAGTTGGGTTTCTCACAAGTCCTGATGATAGGTCTTTGTTGCAAAATCGTCGTCGCGATTTTGCTGTGGGGATTGCCGATGGTTTAGTGTCGTGGAGTCGTGTGATTGACCCAGGTACAACCCCAATTGAGCAAAATTATCCAATTATTAATATTAATATTAATGGTACAAACTCTTCTGATAAGGGAATTTTAATCAATGGAAATTCTTACATACCAATTAATTTAGCCAATAGTTTAAATATCGATTTATCAAAAGCACCAAATATTAGACAAGTAACTTACAAACAAGTTGTTTATATCAAAGCGGTTGATTTACAAGAATTTAATATTTCCGTGGGTTGGGATGGGACAACGAGAACAGTAAAACTGCGTTCTAATATAGCTTCTGGGCAAATTGATAAAATAATCTCGAATGGTAGAACTACAAAAGAACAGTTAGAATCATTCCTCAGAGATAATAATCGTAATGCTTTGGCTCAATTTCCGGATATTGCTCAGTTATATATAGAAGAGTCACAAAAAGAAGGTGTAAATCATGATATTGCCTTCAGTCAAATGTGTTTTGAAACCGATTATTTACGCTTTAGTGGTGATATCAAAGCCGAACAAAATAACTTTGCTAGCTTGGGGACAATTAGTGGTGGTAGCGAATCAGCTATCTTTGAAAGTGCCCGAATTGGTGTTAGGGCACATATCCAACATCTAAAAGCATATGCAAGTTTAGAACCTTTACAACAGGAAGTTGTAGACCCCAGATTTCGTTTTGTAACGCGAGGAGTTGCACCGTTAGTTGGCGATTTATCGGGTCGTTGGTCGGCTAATTTAGATTATGGAACTAACATTTTGACAATACTTAAACGGCTATATGAGTCAATACAATGATTGAAAAATAGGTAATGAAGAATCTGAACTAAATATTACTATCTCTAGCTACAAACTAAACTCAGCCACATCACTTTCAGTACTCGCTCCGCCATTACTCCCAAATACAGTCGGCTTAAATTTATCGCCGTGAATAATATCACCAAATTTAATATTTGGATTCTGATGCATAATGTTTAAAACGGTAATAAAGTCGCGAACAATTTCACCAGGAGTTAATAATGCATCTGCACCCAAACGATTAACTATTTCTTGGACAAATTCTTTGCAGTCACGATTAGGTAAAGGTTTACTATTCGCATAATTTGATGCATGAATTTCTGCTAATCTTTGTAATAAAGAAAAAATTTCTTCTTCACTCAATGGATTTAATCGAATTACAGGACCAAGAAATTCTTGGACACCAGCTTGAGTTGCAAAACGGCTTTCTTTAGTGCGTCTACGCCATGCTTGGTCGGAAAAAAGTCCGCGATTTTGGTCTTCTAAAAATTTAGTTGTCCCACCGATTAAAAAACCTAAATGTTCGGCTTTACATTGCATAGTATCATTAAAGATTCCTAGCAGGCGATTATAATTTTTTTCGCGGGTAACGGTTGCAGGAATTTGATATAAATTCACAGCTTCATCAAGCATGATAATTAAGCCTTTGTAGCCGATTTCAGCAACAAACTTTGCCAAAATCTTAATGTAATCATACCAACTTTCATCATCGATAATAACGCGCACACCTAATGCTTGTTTTGCTTCTATTTTGGTGTTAAATTCGCCTCTCAACCAACGCAAAGCAGCATTCTTTAAGTTATCATCATCTTGCCTATAACCTCGCCAATAAGCACTAATAACATTCCCAAAATCAAAGCCATGAACTAAGTCTTCGATGTATTGAACGACTTCGCGAATTTTTTCTTCTACCTTATCATCAAAACCTTCGTCATTCGGACGCATTCCGCTATCTTTAGCAACTTCTTGTTGAATTTTGTTAATCCAACCTTCCAAAATCGAGACTAATGCACCACCATCGGGACGAGTTTTGGTGGCAAAATGACTCATTAATTCTCGATAGGTTGCTAATCCTTCGTTGTTGCTACCTGCGAGTCGTCTTTCTGAAGATAAATCTGCATCTGCAACGACAAAACCCTGTTCCATTGCCTGGTTTCTAATCAGTTGCAACATAAAGCTTTTTCCGGAACCATAATTGCCAATAATAAAGCGAAATGCTGCGACTCCTTCCGCAATATCATCAAGATTTTGAATGAGGCTTTTTAGTTCTTGTTCTCTTCCTACTGCAATATGTTCAACTCCTTCTCTTGGTACTACCCCAGCACCAAGAGAATTAATTAAGGCAGTAGATGTTTTTTTTGAGAGTTTAACTTTTACCATATTGGTGAACCTCAGTTTATTTTAACCGCAGAGGTTTGCAGCTATATATTTACTCTATTAAGTATTTTACAATGTTGAATTTAATAATATTCAGTTTTGTGTTGAGTTTTGTATTTAGTTTTAGATTTGAGTTTGGATATCTAGTAAAACTAATTTTGTTTTAATTTGATGATGTACTTTGAGCAGTATTTTTTTCGTATGTTGCGATTAGCTTTTTGACGTTTGTCAGGTGTTCTTCATAAATAGATGGAAATTGAGAAGTTGTATTAATTATCAGTTCACCAATGATATCACTAGCAGATTTATTAATTGTGTCAATTAGGATATTGGGCATTGTGATATGTGCTTCGGCAATCTTTTTTATTGTTGAATTTGGATTTTCAAGTTCTAAAATAGATTTCAAAACTTGTAATTCATGGTTGGGTAAATTATGCAAAAAATCATTCCATTCACCTGATAAGTTTTCTGGGATTAAGTTTTCCGAACTTAGACTTTCCTGACTACTTATTCTATTTTTATTTGAATCTAAAGTTTCAACTAATTCTGCAAAAGGGAACAATTCAACTGATTCTTCTAATGAAATCTCATGGATAGTATTATCTGTATGTATTAACTCATCTGGATTCAAGCTTTCCATTTGTTGCAATAATTCCCATACTTGAGTTTGCAACAAGTTCCGTTCATCCTTTAATAAGGATATTTGGTCTTGAAGATTCTTTAATTCCTCCTGCTTAGATGTAAGTTTAACTTGAATACTTTTAATTTTATTTTCGATATTTTTACGTTCTGCTGTCTTTACCGATATAAATTCATTTTTTTGCTGTTCTTGAGCTTCTAATTCTTGGATATTAACTCGTAATTCATGAAGCTTTTCTTCAAGTTGAGGTTTGAGCCTTTCTAATAAAGTGAAATTATTTTCAAGTTCTTCCTTTTCCTTTTTTAATTCATTAATTTGTATCTGTAATTGGGTGATTTCTGCACGGGAAACATTGACATTTAATTCTTGTCGGCGTTTTTCCGCAGCCAAAGAATTATTTAGTTCTATTTTGCTTCTCTCCAGACTATTTATTTCATTTTGTAGCTGGTCAATCACTAATTCTAATTGCCTTTGTTGTCCAACGTAGTTGCTTAATTCGCGGTTAAGACTGTCACGTTGATTTCTGCGATCGCCTATTTGATTTTGTAGTTGATTTGATTCCGAATATAGCGATTTACGATGACTCTCTAGTTGGTTAACTTCTGCAAAAACTTGAGATTTTATGCCTTCAAGTTCGCGAATACGTTTATATAAAGAATCAATCACAAGCATCTCAGAATTCCGACGACGTTTATCAATAAAAAACGCCGCTAAATATGTAGAAAGTAGAGTAATAAAGGCAGTGAGAAAGGCTTGATTAAAATTCCAGTTAAGAACGAGGCTAAGACCAAAACTTACACCGAAAGCTATTATACCTAAGATAAATCGATTGCTGAACGTTGGTGATTGCATATAAATTATGTTTAGCCTAGTACAACAAGGCAAAAGTAAAAGGTAAAAAGGTGTTACCCTAGTTCGGCAAGCTCACTGTGTCACTTGTCGAAGGACAAAATAAAGGAAGCTCATACAATAAACTTTTGAGTTATTTTTAAGATAGTAGGTTTATTTTCACCAAGCCATACTAGTACATGAAGGCAAAAGTCAGAAGGCAGAAGTCAGAAGGCAGAAGGCAGAAGTCAGAAGGCAGAAGGCAGAAGTCAGAAGGCAGA
>JAAUPE010000041.1 GCA_012034595.1 Calothrix sp. CSU_2_0
ACAAGTGCTATTGCAATTATTAGAAATGCGTTTAGATAATACCGTTTTCCGCTTGGGTATGGCTCCTACCATCCAGCTGCGCGTCAATTGGTTAACCACGGTCACGTTTTGATTAACGGTCGTGAAGTAAATATTGCTAGCTACCAATGTCGTCCCGGCGATCAAGTTACGATACGTAACAATGAACGCACGAAAAAGATGATTGAAGCGAACTTGCAGTACCCAGGTTTGGCAAACCTTCCCAGTCACTTAGAGTTTGACAAAAACAAGCTCGAAGGTAAGGTAAATAGTGTTGTCGAACGTGAATGGGTTGCACTACAAATTAATGAACTGCTAGTCGTTGAGTACTACTCACGTCAAGCTTAATCAATAGTTAGGAGTTAGGAGTTAAAAGTTAGGAGTTAGAATTTAATATAATATTCCTCAACTCATAATTCACAATTCATAACTCATCACTTAATTTTTTATCCTCCAATTTGCGACATGGTGCGGCTGTAATTCCCTGTCGCAGTTCCGGAATAACGCTGTTTAAAATTAATCTCAGATTTTACCGTCAATAATTCTTTTAACTGCTCTCGCAAAGTGGTCATGCTGACACCTTCGCGCAGGGCAGTTTTTAAGTCTAATTGACCTGTTTCATTCAATAAACAAGGACGCAGCCAACCATCCGCACTCAAACGCATTCGATTACATTTATCACAAAAGCATTCTGACATTTGGCTAATAAATCCCAAAGTCCCTTTTGCTCCGGGAATTTTAAAGATGTCTGCGGGACCAGCACCACATACTTGCGATTCTGTCAATCCCCAGCACGAGCGAATTTGTTGACGTAATTCTTCTGATGGAATCCAACCTTGCCCTGTAAATAATTCATTATTACCAATCGGCATAAATTCAATAAAACGAACGTGCCATTGTTTCTCAATTGTGAGTGCGGCTAAGTCTAAAATTTCGCTGTCATTTACCCCTGGAATTACCACCACATTTAATTTTAAAGGGTCAAAACCAACACGATAAGCTTCTTGAATGCCATTCCAAACATTCTGCCACTGAGAACGTCCACGATTACCAATAATTGAGTTAAATCTATCGGGGTTGAGGGAGTCTAAACTAATATTAATCCTTCGTAAGCCTGCATCATAAAGACTCTGTGCCAGTGATGCCAGCAAAAAACCGTTGCTGGTCATTGACAAGTCTTTTGTTTCGGGAAGTGCAGAAATTGCTGCGACTAATTCAACTATGTGAGGACGTAGTAATGGTTCTCCTCCTGTTAAGCGAAATCTAGTAAATCCAACGGGAATAAAAACTTCTTTGATGAGGGTAAGTAATTCTTCGTTTGTTAAAAGATTTTGTTTGAGGATGTAGTCTAATTCTGTGCCTTCTGGCATACAGTATTGACAACGGAAGTTGCAACGGTCAATCAAGCTGATTCTTAAATAATCTACTCGGTTCATTTTTTATGGTTATTTTTATGATTTCAACCCACTTAGGCATGTGAAATCAAATAATGATGTATAAATCTAATAGTAATATTTGGAAAGGAAATCTGCTATTTATTGTAATTATTCAAACTTATACCATTTTGGATTTTAGATTTTGCGGAAAATGAGCGGTGAGTCCACTTGGCAGTGTCGGTTTCCGTCCTGCCAAAGTGACGAACCCAGAGGGTGTCGGTTTCCGTCCCGCTCAATTTTCCAAGACAGATTTTGGATTGTAAAATATCTACTGTATAAGCTTTTCACGACTCTATCTGTCGCAATTATTTTTCAAATTGGTATTAAATAATTGTGTTTTCGTATTTATATAGAGAAAAAGCCGAATTTTAACTTTGAGATTGAGAAAATAAATATACTCAGTGGGATGAATGGTCTATTCCCTCCTTTGTGCGACTCTAAGTTTTGCCGATCGCGATCGCATATTTTCGATGATTTCTTCTTCTTGGGCAATAATTGGTTTTTTGGTGATAACTTGCAATAATTCTGAATCCCGCAAACTATGCTTTACTAACCGATCTTCCAAACTATGAAAGCTAATTACCACCAGTCTACCACCGGGAACAAGTGCTGGTGGTGCTGTTTTTAAAAAAGTTTCTAGCGCTCCCAATTCATCATTCACAGCGATTCGTAGAGCTTGAAAAACACGGGTTGCGGGGTGAATTCTGGCATAGCGGTATTTCGGAGGAACAGCAGATGCGATCGCGTTTGCTAATTCTGTTGTCGTTTGAAATGGTCGTCGCTGAATAATTCGTCTGACAATGCGTCGGGAAAGTCTTTCTTCGCCATATTTAAAAAAAATCTCCACCAAATCCGCTTCTTGCCAATCATTAATTACATCAGCAGCAGTTAGGGTTTCCTGTCGGTTCATCCGCATATCTAAACTACCTTCGTTGCGGAAACTAAAACCCCTTTCTGCTGTATCGAGATGGTGGGAACTTACCCCTAAATCCGCTAAAATGCCATCAAATTTATTATTGGGGTAATTATAAGTCGCAAAATTACTATGGATAAATTCGACCCTTTCCCCATATTCTGCCAATTCCTTCCTTGCTGCTACTAAAGCATCTTCATCGCGATCGAGTGCTGTCACTTTTACATCAAGTCTAGATTCCAAAATTAATTTAGTATGTCCCCCTCCTCCAACTGTCGCATCTAAATAATGTCCTCCAGCCTGAATATTTAAACCCTCAATGACTTCTTTTGCTAAAACGGGAATATGGGAGAAAGATGTGTTTTCGGTATCTAAGGATGGAATAGACTCAGGATTCATGCTAGTTCAGCGCAAAAGGACAAGCTTTTTTATTGTTTGTGATTAATTATTAAATTAGAAATTCTAGCATTCAGAGAATACTGAGAAATATCTATTTCCAAATTCCCGTAGGGGCGGGGTTTTCCCGCCCTTAACCACGAATGATACAATTGATAAATCTACACCTGAAATATTTTATTTTCTAGAAGTCTCCCACAAGTAATTAATGGGTATTTGAGACTTGCGTAAGTGTAGCTAATGCATCATCCACTATTTCCAGCGCCAAATTAATTTCCGCTTCAGTTACAATTAATGGCGGTACAAATCGCACAACTTTAGCACCAGCAGGAACTAGCAATAATCCAGCTTGAATCGCTGCATTCACAATATCACTCGAAGTTAATTCGATATTCTCGTGTAATTCCATACCATTAATTAATCCCCATCCTCGGATATCCTTGATATATTGAGGATATTTTGCCGCTATTTGCTGCAATCCTGCCCGCAATTGTTCTCCTCTAGCTTCCACATTTGCAAGTATATTTTCTTTCTCTATCGTTTCGCATACGCAAAGAGCAACACCAGTTGCAAACGGATTACCACCGAAAGTACTAGCATGTTCCCCAGGTTGGAAAACATCACAGAATTTTTTCGCGAGCATTGCCCCAATGGGGATACCTCCACCCAAACCTTTTGCGCTGGTGAAAATATCGGGTTCGACTCCCAAATGTTCGTAACCCCATAATTTACCACTACGTCCCATTCCCACTTGCACTTCGTCAAATATGAGTAATACCCCGGTTTCGTTGCAAATTTGCCGGATTTTGCGGAAGTAAGACACATCTCCTGGACGTACCCCACCTTCCCCTTGGAGGGGTTCGATTAAAATTGCCGCAACCCCATAGTCACCTTCATCAAGTTCACCGATCGCAGCTTCAACTGCGGAAATATCATTGTAGGGAACATAATGAAAACCGGGAACGAGGGGATCGAAGTATTTTTGGTACTTTGGCTGTGCTGTTGCCGTAACCGTTGCTAAAGTTCTACCGTGGAAACTTGACTGTGCTGTTAAAATAATTGGGTGATCGATTTTTAATACTGTATGGGCATATTTACGTGCTAATTTTATTGCTGCTTCGTTAGCTTCTGCGCCAGAATTGCAGAAAAACACTCTGTCAGCGCAGGAATGTTTAACAAGCCATTTTGCCAGTTCTCCCTGTTCGGGAATATAGTACAAATTGGAGACGTGGTGTAATTTTTGAATTTGCTTTGTGACTGCTTCAACCATTGCGGGATGTGCATGTCCAAGGGTACAAGTGGCAATTCCGGCAACAAAATCCAGGTATTCTCGTCCTTGAGTATCCCAGACACGGCAACCTTGACCGCGTCCTAATGCTAGTCCATAGCGTCCATAGGTGGACATGACAGCTTTATCAAAGCTTCCATTGTCAAATTGCTCGGATGTGATTTTGCCTGATGTTGGTTGTGCTGTTTCTAGCGTTTCGATGCTCACTTCTAACTCCTAAAAATTTTTCATTCTATGGTCAGTTGTCAGTAGTTAGTGGTCAGTAATTAGTCTCAAACATTAAAAGGTTACTTGCAGCATTATTAATTTCTGAAAAGAACAATGGAAGATATATTTTAAAACGCACGGCATATAAAAATACGATGTCCTGGTTTAAATCTCCTAAATTTATTGATAGGAATTCCCTCTCTTCTGTATTCTGACCCCTGACTTCTTCTTAAATATAATGCTGAAATTGATTCTTTCCGAGTGATTGCGGTGAAAAGAACTGTATATTCAATCCTTGAGCAAAAATATCAACGCATCCAAAAAGAATTGATGGCTGGTGCTTTTGGCTTAGGTGGTGTTTTCATAATTGGTACTTCATGGTATCGCTTTGTGGAAAAATGGTCGTGGGAAGATGCTATTTACATGACCGTAATTACCTTAGCTACAGTTGGTTATGGTGAAACGCAACCACTGGGAAACCGAGGACGATTATTCACCATCGCTTTAATTTTGATGGGTGTAATTGCGATCGGTTATATTGTGAATCGATTTACAGAAGCCGTAATTCAGGGTTACTTTCAAGAAGGTATTCGACTCAGACAACAAAGGCGATTAATGGAATCCTTATCTGGGCATTATATCATTTGCGGGTTTAGTCGGACGGGTCGCCAAATTGCTAAGGAATTTCGGGCAGAGGGTGTACCGTTTGTAATCATCGATTCGGAAATGGATTCGATGCGTTATGCTCAACAGGAAGGTTACACGGCTTATCAGGGTGATGCAACCCTGGATGAGACGCTGTTACGAGTGGGTATTGTCAAGGCTATTTGTATTGTGGCTGCCTTACCTTCGGATGCTGAAAATTTGTATACGGTGCTTTCGGCAAAAACCTTAAATCCTCAGATTCGTGCGATCGCACGTGCGAGTACTGAGGAAGCAGTACAAAAGTTACAGCGAGGTGGTGCGGATGCGGTAATATCGCCTTATATTACGGGTGGAAAGCGGATGGCTGCGGCTGCATTACGTCCCCAGGTGATGGATTTTGTCGATGGCATCCTCACGGGAGCCGATAGACAACTCTATATGGAAGAATTATTATTAGACCCTGCGATTTGTCCTGTGGTGGGGTTAACATTACAAAAAGCGAGATTGCGATCGCAGACGGGTGCATTGGTTTTAGCGATACGTCGTGTGGATGGTAGTCTGATTGGAGGTCCCACGGGTGATACTGTTTTAATGTCAGGGGATTTGCTAATTTGTATGGGAACGGCTGAACAGCTTCATAGTCTCAACCAAATTCTTGGACCAATTAGCACTCAAAAAATGCGTCGTCCCAAAAATTCATGATTTTCACCTGAATGCATGAGGTAGAGTCTGAATAATCATGCTTTTATGGGAAATATAAAATTGAAAATAGTGGTAAATGACTATATTTATCTACACTTTATTTTTGCCACTTTCACATCTACCGTAATATCCAGGAAATTACCCCACTTCCCTACATTGGAGAATTGCGTAAATGCTGCGTAAATTTATTTTCAAGATACCCTTAGCATGGCAGCAGCTAATGAAGGAACGAACACGTTTAAGTGTTGCGCTTGCGGGTATCGCTTTTGCTAACATCTTGATGTTTGCCCAATTGGGGTTTGAAGGTGCATTATTCGATAGTGCGATCGCGCCACACAAGATATTGGATACTGATTTAGTATTGGTAGCTCGCGATTTTGAAACGATTTACTCGATTAAAAATTTATCGAAGGATAGGTTATATCAAGCACGAGGTTTTAGTGGTGTTGAGTCGGTAAGTCCGGTTTATATTGGTTTGGGTAAGTGGAGTAATCCGGAAACTAGAGGATTACAAACGTTTTTAATTTTGGGAACCGATCCTGCAAATAGAATATTTAAAGCTGCTGAAATTAATAACAATCTCAATCATCTACAAATTCTCAATCAAATTCTTTTTGACAAAACTGCTTTACCTAGAGTTGGTTATGCAGCTTCTTTATTTAATCAAGAAGCTAAAATGGAAACCGAAGTTAATGATAATAAAGTGCGGATAGCTGGTTATTTCTCTTTGGGTAAATCCTTTGCAACCTATGGCAATATTATTACTAGCGATTCTACTTATCTCAGGCTGTTTCCAAGTCACCAACCTAATTTAATTGGTGCTGGTTTAATTAAATTAAATAGTCATGCAAATATCAAACAAGTTACGCAAAATTTACGATTGAGCTTACCTAATGATATTCGGGTTTTAACTTTGGCAGAATATATTAGTTTAGAAAGAAGTTATTGGAGCAAAACTACACCAATTGGATTTATTTTTGGTGTTGGTGTACTTGTTTCTTTTATTGTTGGTAGTGTGATTGTTTATCAAATTCTTTATTCTGATATTTCGGCACATTTGTCAGAATATGCAATGTTGAAAGCTATTGGATATAGTAATAATTATTTATTGACTGTACTGGCACAAGAAGCATTATTCTTAGCGGTTTTGGGATATTTTCCCGGATTTATATTTGCTATGGGTTTTTACAAATTAGCTGCTGATACTACTAAGTTACCCGTGTATATGACAGTTGAACGCGGTATTAGTATATTTTTTCTGACACTAATTATGTGCTTTATTTCCGGTATTGTTGCTATGCGAAGACTTCGTTCTGCCGATCCTGCGGATTTGATGTAATTTAATGAATTAGGAGTTTTGATTTTTGAGTTTTGAGTTTTGAATATACTTATTTACCAATGCCCAATGCCCAATGCCCAATGCCCAATGCCCAATCCCCAATGCCCAATCCCCATTAACTATTAACAGCTTGTTGATTTTGAATTTCTTGCCATCCGTGAGACTTAGCAACACTTTTAAACATCCATTCAATTAAAATTGGTGATGCTTCACAAAGAAAAATTCCTGGATAAACTGATGTTCCCCATTCAGGATGAACTAAAACACGACACTTATTTTTAATCACAGGATAATTGAGCAAAGCTTCGATCACTGCTGTATCATTATGGGGAACCTGACCAGGACGTGAAAGCAATGGATAACCAGTGCGTGGATCGATAATGTCAGCCATATATCCCATATCCCGCAGATTAAAAGCGACATCAAAACCAAATCGCATAAATCGTTCTCGCAAAATCTGCTTTTCCGATTCTATGACTGCATTACTTTCTATCAACTCGTAACGCGATCGCATCAGCACAATCACTACCCACATTGACGAGCGATTTCTCCAGTCTGGTAATATCCGTTCGCAGTTGGTACAGATATATTTACTCGGAGAATGAATCGAAATTTGAACCGCTTGTCCCTCTTCTCCAACCAAATCGACGAGACAGCTTTCATTTGGAGTAGAAACCCTGAAATAGTCCACTTATCTTAAATGCTATTTTTGTAAGTTTGTAATTTCTATCCTTGCTACTGATGATAACTCTTTCTTTTTACAAAAAAACACCTTTTATTAGCAAATGCAAGGCTTTTCTAACTATTTTTAAAAATTTTATCCAGTATTTAATACATTCTTTGTAATTTCTTAATGTTTTTGGCTTCTCAGTAAGGATGAATTAAAAAGCATATTTATATTTTATATAAGGATGTGATTGGTCAGTTTATATTTGGGATGAAGTTCGTACTAGTACCTCAAGGCAAAAGTAAAAAGATAAAAGGCAAAAGAAAGAAAGAAAGATGATTTTATAAGCTTTTCAGCCATTTTAATGGTACCTTTATTTCCGCCGTTCTGTACTAGTACAATGTATCGGAAATAAACCGATATTTCAAAACACCAAAAATCCCCTATTCTCCAATTCCTGATTCCTGATTCCTGATTCCTGATTCCTGATTCCTGATTCCTAACTCCTAACTCCTAACTCCCGTATATTTACGATAATTTGGTCAAAAGTTTATATCTACATTAAGTAAAACCCTACACACTGAGAAGAGTCATCAGTAATAATTGGACTATCACAAACTTCTCTTTGATAATTTTTTCTTTTCACCAAAAAAACTTTTATCTAATAGTTTTGATGTGCCATGCTTACCAAAATCAAGCATTAGCACCTACATTTACCTATCTTAGTTTTTAAAAACTCAAATAAATATTCAGGAATAAATCACATTTCATAAAATGCAACAATATAACCAAAAATAAACATAGTAATTAATATAATTATCTTAGTAAACCTAATAATTACTGGCTGTATCTGCTTACAATTTATAATTTCTTGGATTAATCAATATAATAATGGCAGTTCTCAAAACTTCCCGACTTCATTACCTTGGATACAAACTAAATCAGACTGCGAATATCGGGGTCGAAAATGGCATAATGACAAATGCTGGGATTCTGAACACAGTATGTTTTTTTAAATTAGAAATTAGAAATTTGAGATCGGGTAATTGGAAATTGATTAATGTTAAAGGACAAATAAACATTACCTATCATCCATTGACTAACCAAGTTTTAAAGCATTAACAGGTACATCATCCCAAGACTTAACAGTTCTTAATCTTGCTTCCCAACCCCATGCTTTTTGTTTATCGGTTAAATTTTGCTTAAATGATTCGTGGCAGTCTTTAGCATGGGATTCATCACGGGTAGCAATACATGCGTGAATCATACCGGATGCGTCTATTTGTTCGTTTACCCAAATAATCATGACTTTGCCCCAAGCATTCTCAAGTATACAAATGTAACTGTTTAAATATTATCCAATTCTGAGAATTTTATTAAAACATGACGAAAATGTTTGTATTCTTTCTCAAAAAATTGTAATGTCAATAACTATATTCAAAGATTAAGGTTGTTGTGTGGCGATACTCCTTTATGGAGTCGCTGTCGCGATCGCAAGTCTGGCTCCGGGTATTTGACGCAGTTTGTCCATTACCGCAACGACTCTACCATGACTAACGCTTTCATCTGCACTAATTTCGACTAAAAAATCATTTTGGCTATTACCAGTTAATGTTGTTACTTGCTCAATTAAAGCTTCTAAATCAACACCATTACCATTCAAACTGACTTGTCCACTTTTCTCGATTGTGACTGCAATTGGTGCGGATTCAGGACGTTGCTGTTGTGCGGTTTCCGCTTTGGGTAAATTGACAGGTAATCCTCCTGTGCGGGTTAGAAATAATGTTGACATAATAAAAAATGTCAAAATCGCAAAAATCACGTCAATCATCGGCACAATATTAATTTGTGCTGGGATATCAGGTTCATCTGGTAGTCTCATCTGATTTATCTCCCCCGTTCGTAACGACGACGATATAACAATTCTAATTGTCCACCATATTCTTGAATAAATGCCAGTTGTCGTTGATGAAGTCCTCGGAAAGTATTGGCAAAAAGTAAGGTAAAAATTGCGACTGCTAATCCAAGAGCTGTTGAATAAAGCGCTTCACTAATACCACCAGTAACCCCAGCAGTTTGTTCCCCACCAACGTTACCAAAATTCAGCGATGCAAATGAATTAATTAACCCCAGAACTGTACCTAGAAGACCAAGTAGAGGAGCAAGGGAGATAATTGTATCAAAGGCAGTCTGGAAGCGTTTTAAGAGGGGTATTTCAGCTTGTGCGGAACTTTCTAAAGCGAGTCTAAAATCTTCAGGAGTTGCATTTTCGAGTTCGAGTGCTGCCAAAAAGATGCGAGAAGCTGGTAAATCTGAGTTTTGCCGCAGTTTATCGAGGGTACTAACAACATTGTTATGTCGGTAAAGATTTATCACCTCTTTAACAACTCGATCTTGACGACCATTGATTTGCATCCAGAATAATAGACGTTCTAAAATTAGTGCGATCGCTAAGATTGAAAAACCCAACAAGGGTAACATGACAATCCAGCTAACAATCCCACCATTCGTAAACAGATTAATAATCTCCATACCCAATCTCCATAAATTCTAATTCCAGTTTTTCTCGACTCATCGACAAAACTAGCTTGGAGTAACAGATTGCAATTTTACACGTGTAGGGGCAAAAATGACAAAGAATTATCGCGAATACACGTGTTATTTTTACCTAAAATTTGGCAAATAGCAGTCACAATATCTAGGTAAAAATTACCATATACTTTTCTAATGGGACTCAAATTTGGTACTTGGATTGCCAAAAAATGGTCTTAAAAACCAACCTAGTTGTACTCCGACAAAAGCGTAAAGAAGTAACCAAAAACACAAAATAGTTACACGGGTTACTTTCCCGACTTCATCTTGTTGTGAGAGTAATTGCATTCCGTCGTACAAAAATTTGACCCCAAATGAACCTGCGATACTCCGTAGGAGTCGCTACGCGATGTTCCTGAAGGGAACCGCGCAAAGCGCGATCGCAAATATAAAAACGTTTAGTAGTTTGAAAAATTGGTAAGCTTTAGGAGCGGTAATGAGGAAAAACAAAGTAACTGGTGCAAAGCTAAACTGCAAAATTATTATTTCCTGGGGATGGTTTTTCAATCATTTGATTTCTAGTTAATAATTATCGATTTGAAAACCTTGTTATTTACTCGATTCATATGAAGATATTGATTTCTTCCCCCCTTACAAATAATCACCCCCTGAACCATATTTCCAACTATCAATCCAGCGATGCCAGTAATATTGTTGCGATGCTGACATGTTTTTTATCCAAGGTGACAAAGCTGGACTCAATGATGATAAAGCTGAATAAATTCCTAAATTTCCATAATGTATTGTCCAATCTAGCAAAGCAATTAAACCTACCTGGGAAACTACCCTCATCACCTCAATTGGATGCAACAAACCTGTTTTAAACAACGTTTTTGTTAATCCCGAAAATTGAATCACATCTTGTAAAAATGGCTTCAAAACTGGTTCCCCCAGCTTCTGCATTTCCACAAAAACTGCTGAGAGCAACTCATTAATTTGTTGAGGATGAATTTGCTGATTTCCACTTACACTCATCGCTTTTTGGAATAACCAAGTTACAGTCAAATTTGGTTGATACGGTTGCAATAAGGATAACGCTTTCGCTGATAATTCATCTGCTTGAAGTGCTTCATAAACACCCGAATTTAACCTTCGTAAATGTCGTACCATTGCCCCAAAACCACCAAAACTCAACGGTGATTGGTTTCCACTACTATCCCCAACTGGTAAAATACGATTCCAAGGTGTTTGTAAAGGATTTTGACGATAAGAAGGGAAAAACCCAAATAATGCACGTTTAATATCGAGCTTATCTAACTCCACACCTTGATAACCTGGCATTAAGCGCAGATAATCCTCAAAAAGAGCTTCCAAATTTAAACGTTGCGGATTTGCATCCATGTAGGTAAACATGTATGTAGTTCGACCATCTTTAGCTGGAAATGCTTCCCAGAAATACTGACATTGATTTTGCAAAGATGTATTTGATAACAACAAATCCCCGGTAGGGTTTTCTGGAAAACCAGTACAACAAGTTCCCACAACTAGACAAAGTGCATCGGGTTTCTTGCCATTTCTAGCTTGTTGGGTAATGGGTGAAAAATGTCCCATCGCATCGAGCAAAAGTCTGGATTTGAATTGATTATTGATAATTACCCCATTTGGATGTACCACTGCTGCGTTAAATGGGGTATTTTCAAATAACTTACCACCAGCAGCGAGAAACTTTTGCTTGAGAGTTTCCAACAAATAAACTGGATTTACCCCAATATTGAGTACATCTTCAACCCAAACCTCCGTTCCTTGATGAAAAGCAACTCTTGCAGGGTTATACTCAGTTGCGATCGCATTTGTCAATTCCCCTTCGCTGAGTAATCCCAACTCGACAAAGACTTGTAGTTCGTGACGGGAAATATTCCATTCCTGTTCTCTTCCCCGCAAAATCCCCCTCTCCAGTAATGCTACCCTTATTCCCTGACAAGCTAAAGCAGCAGCAATCAGGATACCTAAAGTTCCCCCGCAAATCACCGCATCCCATTCCACATCACCAAGAGGTTGGGAATCTTCCTTGACTACCCCAGGTACGGGAATCTTGCCTGCACGCAAAGAATCTAAAAGTGCATCTGCACGACGCAATCCTCCTAATATATCCCCAGGTAGCTGGGAAAGAATGTCTTCTGTCAGTGCCATAGTAAATACCCTTAGGTGATTTCCAGAATAAAAATTACCACACAATCTAATTCCATCGTAGGGGAGAGCGGTTGTTTGCCCTGACAATTAGGCATGTAATACCAATTCAAATAATGATTGCAACACATCTAGCGGTAGGGATGTAGCAGTGCTACGTCTCTACAAATATCTATCTGTCGCCTTGTTTTTTCAAATTGGTATAAGCATAATATAAAACTTCACAATCATTTTTCGTGGATATCTCAACAAAGTCAATAGCCTACCCTCAAACCCTATTGGAGAGAGAAATCACAAGGATATGCGGGGAAAGTTTCTAAGACACAACCTCTTTGTATTCATGCTGCCGTGAGTAATAATATTGTCAAAATGTTTAGTTTGCCTTAAGCTAATATAAAGAAAAAATAAGTATATACTGAGAATAATTATTCTCTAGTGGTAAATATTTGTGATTCTACCCTATTAATGGCTAAAGAATATCGTTCATAAATAGTGATACGACAGCAATATAGCTGTTGACTGGATGATATGAACATTGCCTTTATTGTTGAAAAATTCCCAGCTTTAACTGAAACATTTATCCTCAATCAAGTGGTTGGGTTAATAGAGCTTGGGCATAATGTTGATATCTATGCACTTCATCAAGATGATACAAATAAAGTGCATTCAGATGTGATTAAATATGACTTACTTACCCATACACATTACATGGTACAAATGCCAAAAAATTATGTATTCCGGGTATTGCAAGTAATTTGGCTAATAATAATCAACTTCAAAAAAGCACCTTTAGCGGTGATGCGATCGCTGAATTTTTTCAAGTATGGTAAATCTGCTATTTCACTGCGATTATTTTACTCAATTTTGCCATTCCTTGATTCCCAATCATATGACATCATTCATTGTCAATTTGGGATGTATGGAATTGTCGGCATGAGATTGCGGGAACTTGGTGCAATTAGAGGTAAGTTAATTACTTGTTTTCGGGGATACGATATTAGTTGGTATGTCAAAGAATTTGGAGATGATATTTACAACGAGTTATTTAGTAAAGGAGACTTGTTTCTTGCTAATTGCGATTTTTTCCGCCAACGTGCGATTAAACTTGGTTGTGAAGAGAGAAAAATCATCGTACATGGTTCGGGAATCGATTGCGATCGCTTTGCTTTTAAACCACGTTATCTTTCATGCGATCGGCAAATACGCATTGTCACGGTTGGTCGTTTAATTGAAAAGAAAGGTATTGAATATAGTATTCATGCTGTTGCAGAAATATTAAATAATTATCCCAATATTGAATACAATATTATTGGCGAAGGCTATTTAAAAGAATATTTTCAACAGATTATAAATGAGTTTTGTGTAGAAGAAAAAATCCATCTTTTAGGTTGGAAAAATCAACAAGAAATAATTGAAGTATTAGATAATTCACATATTTTTATTGCTCCTAGTGTAACAGCAAAAGATGGGAATCAAGACGCACCAGTAAACACATTAAAAGAGGCAATGGCAATGGGTTTACCAGTGATAGGAACTTACCACGGAGGAATACCCGAACTTGTCGAAGATGGTATTTCCGGTTTTTTAGTTCCAGAAAGAGATGCAAGTGCAATTGCTAATAAAATACTTTATTTGATTGAACATCCAGAAATTTGGTTATCTATGGGAAAAGCTGGAAGTAGTTATGTTGAAAAGCACTACAATATGCATCAACTCAATCATGAATTAGTCGAGATTTATCAACAAGTATCAGTTTGATTTGATTAGTAAACAAATTTTCAAATATTCTCTGCGAAACTCTGCGTTTTACTTTTTGTTACTCTGCGTTTAAATATTATACTTAAAGTACTCTTAGAATTTATAAATCACCAAAATATTCCCTATTCATGAAAAAATTCAGAATCTTAAAATCAATAGCAAATATGAAAGAATGCATCTCCAAACCACAAATATACGAAAGAACTTATATACCTGACAGCAGTCTGCGTTATCCGATTAAATTGTTTCAGCAAATGTTGCACGATTTATTAGCTTCCCGTGAACTTGCATGGAGATTAATGGTACGCGACATTAACTCGCAATACCGTCAATCCCTATTAGGAATAACTTGGGCTTTTTTACCACCAATAATTATGGCGATCGCATTTACCCTTGCCAACCAAGCAAGTATTATTCAAGTAGGTAAAACTGATTTACCTTATCCTGTCTATGTGATGTTTAGTACTGTACTTTGGCAAACTTTTGTCGAAGCATTAAATGCACCTCTACAAGCATTAATACAAGCAAAACCATTACTTGCCAAAGTCAATTTCCCCCATGAAGCATTAATATTAGCAAAATTAGGTGAAATTATTTTTAATTTTGGTATCAAAATAGTTCTAATTATTGGGTTGTTTTTCTGTTTTCAAATATCCGTAAGTTGGACGGTTATCTTAGCACCAGTTGCTATTTTACATCTAATTTTCCTGGGTCTATTTTTAGGTATTTTACTAGCACCATTTGGACTTTTATATCAAGATGTATCCAGAGCATTAAATTTGATTACAGGATTTTGGTTATTTCTGACTCCCGTTGTTTATCAAGTTCCAAAAACTGGTTCTTTTCGCTATTTAGTAAAAGTTAATCCAGTTACACCTCTATTAATAACAGCGAGAGAAATGGCAACAAATACCCAATTATCACAGCCTACAGAATTTTGGGTAGTGAGTGTAATAACCTTCTTTGGATTAATTTTGACATGGATATTTTTTCGGATTGCAATGCCATTTGTAATTGAACGCATTAGTTCTTAATTGTTATTAGCTTTTGATAGTTAGATGAGTTAAAACTTAGAATTAATAAGTGATTCTATTGAATAAAAAAATACTAGTTGAGTCTACATTCTAATTTATTTTGCAATTAATATAGTCATAAAAAATATAATATATGCTAAAGTCCATTTTTCACGAAAGTATCATACAAAAAAATGAAAACAACAGATTAATTTCAGTTGAAAACGTATCTAAAAAGTTTTGTCGTCATCTCAAACGTTCCTTACTTTATGGAGTTCAAGATATTGCTACCGAATTAATCGCCAAAAAACGTAATAGTGAAATATTACGTCCTCAAGAATTTTGGTCATTACATAATATTAGCTTTGAATTAAATAAAGCCGAAGCAATTGGCTTAATTGGGGAAAATGGAGCCGGAAAAAGTACTTTGCTACGTCTGATTAGCGGCTTAATTAAACCCGATACTGGCTGTATTCAAGTACGTGGTAAAATAGCACCATTAATTGCATTAGGAGCAGGTTTTAATCCAATTTTGTCAGGACGTGAAAATATTTATGTGAATATGTCAATGTTTGGATTATCAACAAAACAGATAAATCACAAAATAGAAGAAGTAATTAATTTCGCAGAAATAGAAGATGCTATCGATGCACCAGTACAAACCTATAGTTCTGGAATGGCAGCACGTCTAGGCTTTGCTTGTGCAATTCACGTTGAACCCGATATATTATTAATAGATGAAGTCTTGGCTGTCGGGGATATAAAATTTAGAATGAAGTGTTATAAAAAGTTAGCGCAATTGCGAGAACAAGGCACAGCTTTTATCTTAGTTGCCCATAACCCCCATGTGATTCTAAATGTATGTGAATCTTCCATTTATTTAGCCAAAGGTAAATTAATTGCTTACGGAAATACTACCGATGTAATTCGCAGGTATGAAGATGATTTATGCATGATTAATTCGGAAGCATCTTCAGATATTATGTACTTACCTGCCAAAGTAGAGTCTGAAAGTACGGGAATTGATATTACTTCCTTATGTTTCAAAGATAATCAAGGTAAGATAATTCCAGCAATAATTTGTGGTCAACCTGCTAACCTCGCGATCGCATGTCAAGCGAATCAGAAAATAGAGAATGTCAATATTGGCATATTAATCAATGCCTTATCTGGACAGGGTGAGCGTATTCTCTATATTACCTCAGCTAGTGATGATGAATCGATACAAATACTTCCTGGTAAAGTCGAAATTCAAATGCAAATGCCATACTGTTGTTTGCTGCCTGGATTGTATAACGCCAAAATATATATCAAACAAGGGGTACAATCATTGGATATAGTCCAATCTTTTCGATTTTTAGTGAAATCAGACAAAGTTATTAGCCAATCCCTATTTTATCAACCTCGCACGTGGAAAGTTATAAATCAGGAATTAGGAATCAGGAGTTAGGAATTAGGAGTTAGCAATTAGCAATAAGGAGTCAGTAGTCAGTAGTTAGGAGTCAGTAATCAGGAATTGGGAGTCAGTAATCAGTAATTAGGAATTGGGAGTCAGTAATCAGTAATTAGGAATTGGGAGTCAGTAATCAGTAGTCAGGAATCAGTAATTAGGAATTGGGAGTCAGTAGTCAGGAATCAGTAATTAGGAATTAGAAGTCAGGAATGAGAATAATGAATATACAGCATCTTGGACTTGAGTAAACTATGGGAACAGGAATTATCTGTGGGAAACCGCATTAGACGAGCGGATCGAGACTTCTCGCAGAGTCGTGTCTACATCTGCGGTTTTATTTTCGTCATGTACCTAATTTATCTAATAAGCTATTAAATAAAAAAATCGTTTTATACATAACAGTCCGAAATCATTGGTATTAGTGTAGCTTGCACTTAAATTAATAGATGTTAATTAATTCAAAAATCAAGGATATAAACAGTTTTTAGAAATCTAACTTACAAATCTAACTTAACAAATCTAAATGATATGTATTTACCCAAATTAGTATCTATTATTATTCCCTGTTTTAATGCCAGCAGATGGTTATCAGAAGCCATAGATAGTTGCTTACAACAAACATACTCTAATATTGAAATTATTATCATTGATGATGGTTCTACAGATAACTCTTGGGAAATTATCAAAAATTATAGCGATAAATATAGCAATAAAATCAAATGCCGCAGTATTAGCCATCGTGGAGGAAATCATGCACGCAATCTTGCCATCTCACTATCAAATGGAGAATATATTCAATTCTTAGATGCAGATGATTATATTTTACCTGGAAAAATTGAGCATCAAGTGCGATTTTTAGAAACCACAGATGCAGATGTTGTTTACGGAGATTGGCAATATCAATATCATCGTTATGATGGAACAATTCAATTGAGTAAAATTGAAATTTCTGGGGTACAAACTGATATTTTGGAATCACTCTTAGCAACATGGTGGGTTGCTGTTGCCGCACTACTCTACAAACGTTCTTCAGTTGATAAGAGTGATGGTTGGGATGAAAATTTACCTGCCGTACAAGATAGAGATTTCTTTCTTTCCGTTGTTATTAATGGTGCTAAAGTTAAATATCAATCTGGTTGTTATTCGATTTATCGAAGGTATGGTGATGTTACTGTTTCAACCTGCTCCAAACCACGCTGGATTGCTTGCCATTGTCTAGTTCTAGAGAAAACAGAATCAAAATTATTAGAATTGCAAAGACTTTCAACTAATTATCGTCGGGCAATAGCTGCTTGTTATTTTGATTTAGCGAGAACCGCACTTTTTATTGATTATTCCCTATATTTAAAATTAGTCGATGCTGCTTTAAATCGATTTCCTGATTTTGAGGGCAATAGTACCAGACGGTTTTATCATTTGATTAGAACTATCATTGGTTTTAGACGCATAGAAAGAATTATTTGCCTGATTTTAATTACTAAAAAAGCTTTTCGCTCAATGTTAAATATTTTCACCAATCAAGTTAACTATTTAGTTTAGTCTTTAGTCTAATGTTTGACAAATATCATCCAGCATGCTCATCAGCCCAAGAATTTGTGATGTCCTATTTAAAAAATTGATATATTAGTAAAGTTACTAAACACTAAGATATATTTATGAATCGCTCAAAAATAGTAGCTATCCTGACTGGTGCAATTTCGATTCTTTTAGCAGTTGCATATCTAATTATTGTCCAACTTCTAGATTTTCGTGGTGAAATGAAACCAGCACCTATTAGCCAAATTAATCAGTCGATGCTTGTTGCCTATATCCAATCGCCTTAATCTTTCTTAAAGATAAACGAAGCAAGATAAACCCGGTTTTTAATTTCGATTGAAGAAATTAGAGAAGGTAAACCGGGTACTTGAAATACATTAACCATAGACTTGAATCTATACATATTATTGAATAATAGTTAGTGACTTTCGATATAACGATATATAAGAATTTCTTAGAGTAATTATCGCGGATTTTTCTAGATATAGTAATTCCCTTTTAAACCAGATAAGGGTAGTCTATAACTATCAAGATTAAGTGAATATAAAATTTGCAAAACTTGCGATATTGGGGTGTCAGTGCTAAAGGAGCTATTGATGACAACCCTTAATTAATGCTGCAAATATAGCAAATATAGAGGTAAATTGATGGTTCAGTACTTGCTTGACACCGTTTGGTTAGTGCCATGCTATGCCTTACTGGGTGGGCTTTTGGCGCTTCCTTGGTCACCGGGAATTATTCGTCGGACAGGACCAAGACCAGCTGGTTATGTTAACTTGATTATGACATTTTCCTCATTTGTCCATAGCGCGATCGCACTATCGGCGACTTGGAATCGACCAGCAAAGGAAATATTTATCCCTTGGCTTTCGACTGCTGGTTTAAATCTATCCATCGATATAGAAATATCTTCAGTTAGCCTGACAGCAATGGTTGTCATTTGTGGTTTGAATTTGCTAGCGCAGATTTATGCCATTGGTTATATGGAGATGGATTGGGGTTGGGGTCGTTTTTTCTCGCTTCTGGGATTATTTGAAGGGGGATTATGCGCTTTAGCTTTATGCAATAACCTGTTCTTCAGTTATGTAATTCTCGAAGTATTGACCCTGGGAACCTATTTGTTAGTAGGATTATGGTTTAGTCAACCTTTGGTGGTGACAGGTGCCCGCGATGCATTTTTGACCAAACGGGTGGGAGATTTGTTTCTATTGATGGGTGTATTGGGTTTATTTCCATTGGCAGGAACTTGGAATTACAGTGACTTAGCTGCATGGGCAACAACTGCTCAAGTTGACCCCACAATCATTACTTTAGTTTGCTTAGGGTTAATTGCGGGTCCAATGGGTAAATGCGCTCAATTTCCCCTGCATTTGTGGTTGGATGAAGCAATGGAAGGACCAGTTCCCAGTACAATATTACGGAACTCGGTGGTGGTTGCTACTGGTGCATGGGTATTAATTAAATTGCAGCCAGTATTTAGTTTATCACCGTTTGCCTCTTCAACAATGATTGCCATTGGTGCTGTAACAGCAGTGGGTGCTTCCTTAATTGCGATCGCACAAATCGATATGAAGCGCTGTTTGTCCTATTCGGTCAGTGCGTATATGGGTTTGGTATTCATTGCAGTGGGAACTCAACAGGACGAAGCTGCATTGTTATTGGTACTCAGTCATGCTTTATCGGCTGCATTGCTGGTGATGGCGACTGGTGGGGTAATTTGGAATAGTATTACGCAAAATGTGACTCAGTTAGGTGGTTTGTGGTCACGTCGTCCCATTTCTGGATTAGCTTATGTGGTTGGGACTTTAGGGTTGATTGGTGTCCCTCCTTTGGGTGGTTTCTGGGCAATGTTGGAGCTTGCAGATACACTCTGGGCTACTCAACCCATATTGTTGGGGGTGGTTATTATTGTTAATGCTTTAACTGCGTTTAGCTTAACCCGTGAATTTGGCTTGATTTGGGGTGGCAAAGCCAAACAGATGAGTGAGCGATCGCCTGAAGTTTCTTGGCAGATGACGTTGCCAATGATGATTTTATTTGGGTTTGTGTTGCATTTACCTTTGGTGTTGCAAGGTTTCTCGTTGTTACCTAGTTGGGCAACAATCAATAAAGATGTGGCTTTGCTATTGATTTGGTCGAGTATTTTTGGTTGTAGTCTGAGTGCAGTGATTTATCTCGGCAATGTTATTCCTAAGCCTTTACGTTTGCCTTTCAAACCTCTACAAAATTTGCTTGCCTATGACTTTTATACACCGAAATTATATAAGGGAAGTTTTGTTTTGGGTGTTGATTTAATTTCCAAATTAACTGATGTTCTCGACCGTTTTGTTATTGATGGTATCGTCAACTTGGTTGGTTTAATTTCCTTGGGTGGTGGTGAAGGACTTAAGTACAGTAATTCGGGGCAAACTCAATTTTATGCGCTAACAGTATTGTTGGGTGTTAGTGTACTAGGTGCTTTTGTTACTTGGCAGTTCTGGGGAAACCAATTCCTAGATTTAATGTCGGCTTCTGTTTCTATGTTATCAGTTTCTGAGTAAAGGCAGTAGGAACCGCCATAGACACGGAGTGGCTTCCAAAGGTAGACGCAAAGAACGCCAAGGTAATAAAAGAAGGATGTTTGATAGCTAATAATCATTAACCATTAACCATTAACCATTAACCAATAAATCATGCTCAGTGTTTTAATTTGGGTTCCAATTATTGGAGCTATTCTAGTTGCTTTACTTCCGAATAAATTACCTGCTGCAAATGTGAGGTTAGCAGGTTTATTTATTTCCGGTCTGACTTTACTTTGGAATTTGTTTGTTTTATTAAAATTTGATGTCACCAATCCAGGAATGCAGCTACAAGAAAACATTCCTTGGAATGAAACTTTGGGTTTGAATTATCAGTTGGGTATCGATGGATTATCCATTCTGATGCTAGTTTTAAATAGTCTTTTAACTTGGATTGCTATTTATAGTAGCAGCAAAGATACAGCCCGTCCTCGGCTTTTCTATTCGCTAGTTTTACTAGTTAGTGGTGGAGTCGCAGGGGCATTTATGGCGGAAAATTTACTGCTCTTCTTCCTATTCTATGAATTAGAATTAATACCCTTTTATCTATTAATTTCTATCTGGGGTGGTGAAAAGAGAGCTTACGCAGGAATTAAATTCTTAATTTATACTGCTGTCTCCGGCGCTTTAATTCTAGCTACATTCTTGGGGATAGTTTGGTTGACAGGTTCCAAATCCTTCGCCATGAGCGACATTTCCACCCAATCTCTATCGGCAGCATCACAACTAATTCTCCTCGTCGGGATTGTCGTCGGCTTCGGGATTAAAATTCCCCTGGTTCCATTTCATACATGGTTGCCCGATGCCTACGTTGAAGCATCCGCACCAATTGCGATTCTATTGGGTGGAGTTTTGGCAAAGTTGGGAACCTACGGTTTATTAAGGTTTGGGATGTCAATGTTCCCCGATGCTTGGAGCGCGATCGCACCGACTTTGGCAATTTGGGGTGCAGGTAGCGCAATCTATGGAACCCTAACTGCGATCGCACAAAAAGATATCAAACGGATGGTTGCTTATAGTTCCATCGGACACATGGGTTATATCCTCCTGGCTGGGGCAGCAAGCACACCACTGGCTCTTGTAGGTGCGATCGCACAAATGTTTAGTCATGGCATCATCTTAGCGATTTTGTTCCACTTGGTTGGGGTTGTGGAAGCGAAGGTGGGTACTCGCGAACTCGACAAACTCAATGGTTTAATGAGTCCGATTCGGGGATTACCCCTTGTTAGTGCCTTGTTGGTGTTGGGAGGAATGGCAAGTGCGGGGATTCCGGGGATGACAGGATTCATTGCTGAATTTATCGTTTTTCAAGGCAGTTTTTCCATATTTCCAATTCCTACATTAATGTGTGTGATTGCTACAGGTTTGACTGCGGTGTATTTCGTGATTCTGCTCAACCGTACCTGCTTCGGCAAATTAGATAACAATTTAGCATATTACCCCCGCGTTTATTGGTCGGAAAAAATGCCAGCTTTTATCTTAGCTGCATTAATTATCTTCTTGGGTATCCAACCAAATTTGTTAGTACGTTGGAGTGAACCAACTACAACCGCAATGGTTGCCCATATTCCCCAAATAGCGCTGAAATAATTACACAAATTCACAGTCAACACTCTGCGAAACTCTGCGTTAACCCCTGCGTTCCTCTGCGTTTAAATCGTTGATCCAAATACCCAAACCGAGAAATCTCAATGGTACTAACACCCGATAAACCAACAACTAAATTACCACCATCAACACACGAATTTGCTGATATCATTCATCGTCTCGAAGCTGGTGGTTCAATGCTACCGGATACACCAGAAAACTTAATGCAAATTATTGGTATTTATAAAGCTTACGCCGTACCAATGGATTTTTATTGGCGTGATTTACTTTATATTGCCGAACAAGTATTTTTAGACCCATTTCCCTTTTTTAAATACTTTATTTCCGATGAATATTTACAGCGTGAAAACCATTATGCTGGAGATAATGCCGACTTAAGAATTTGGCGAGGAGTGGGAACAGCACATCCCGAACTTTTGGCATTTATGGAGAAAGGTGAAACCACCAAAATGCCAAAACTACTCCATCACCTGTTACACGATCGCGTCAACATGGAGTTTGCTGAAGCTTGTATGCGGGCAATGCTTTGGCATCGCCAAATGTACGCACCAGTAAACCAATTTGATGCTTATCTAGACTCCGATGAATATCGAGCCAATGCAGACAGAGCAATCAAAGCCTATTTCAGGGCAATCCGGCGATGTTAGCACTGTACAAACTATTCCCCGATATGTTCCTCGAACAGTGCCGCCAAATGTCATACTACTCAAATCTGGGCTTATTTTGGGAAGTAATGGCTCCCGTCTTCTTTGAAATGTCTGATATTTACGACGAAGGTGGTTTCAAAGGTGTACCCGACGCAATGAACTTCTTAGTCAATGGCATTTTTGCGATCGCAGGTCGTCCAATCTACCACCACGTTTATATTAAGGGGGAATGCTACGAAATCATTCCCAAATCTAAAGGTTTTACTTGGTTGTACGAAGCAGCACTACCCTACGTCGAAGCTGTTTTCTATCGTACTGCCCCATTCCGAGGTACAAAATCATACAATGCCCAAGCCGGACAAGTACCCGAAGAGCAAAAGGACTTTCACTACGGAATCCTCTATGCAGATGTATTCCCCGTGGGAACTGCGGGGATTCCACCCACATTATTAATGCAGGATATGTTGCACTTTTTACCCCAATATTTGGTTGATTATTACCAGAAACATTGTCGTGGTGAAGAGGATATGTTGATTCAATTAGGAGTGACTTTCCAACGTTCAATGTATAATGTAACTTCCGCAGTCATTCAGGCATTACGAACCGCACTATTATATCCGCTAGATGACCCCAATCCCAGACATTTGCAAGCGAATCGGGAGTTTTTTGAAGCACAAATAAATCGTTTTTGCCGTCCTGAGTATGATATGCGTGATGCTGCAAAACTGCGCCAAATTCAAAGCCAGGATTATCGTTGATATTGCATAATTTTCAGAGAAATAATCGGGAAAATACTGGTTAAAAATTGGGTAAAACCAAACTTCCGTTTTAAGGGTTGTGGCAAGTTTTGTAATGAAACTTCTACAAACCCGAAACGGCGATAAAAGCTTGTTAACCAACTCGCACATTCTAAATACAACGGTTTGGTCGCTTGCTGAATTAGATGCTGAGTTAAATAGCCTCCCAAACCTTGTTTGTGCCATTTTGCAGTCACAACCAAACTACCAAGCTCCTGTACTTCCCCATGCGATCGCAATTGTCCACAAGCAATAATTTCTCCTTCAGTTTCAATTACCCAAAAATTTGACCATCGTAATTGTGTTGGTTCAAGTTTGGCAGAAAAAACCAATTTCCGAATCTTCCACATATCTTCAACATTCGCTCGACGCAGGTGATGATTTACTGGTAAATTTTGCATGTTCCTTACCAAATTCGATTTTCCTGATCGAGGCTGACATAAAAATTTCTTCTTTGTATAATGAATTGCAAATGGAATAGAGTTTGGGTAAAAAAATGAGAGCTATAAATTTCGCTATTTTCGGAATTGCGATGGCGATAGCCACTCCTTTGTGGAGTATCGCATTTATCGGCTTAGTAACACCCGTTCAAGCACAATCCTCAAGAACACCAAACTCAAGAGAGGCTGCATCTTCTCTGTCTGGGAGTTCGTTGACAGGAATTGACACGAGAACATCTGAAGATGATTTTAATAAATTTTTTGGATTTACTAATTCTGAAAGCACAACACCAGCTAGTGGTGCAACTTTAATTCGGTACAATGAAACCCTAACACGTACCGATAGTCCGGTTTACTTACAACCCGCACAACAGTCTGTTAATGGTAATGAAGGGGTACAGGTACAACTCGATTTACGCGATATCGATAGGCAGCAAGAAAAACCTAGCGAGAAACCTGCAACTAATTGACACTCTCAGCCCTAAAGGGACTGAGATTCTGCTGACAGAACATTCTCAAGAAGCGGTTTCTTAGGCGAAACGTTCCAAAGTTTAATTCTCGCTGCGCTCGTCAAGGTGCGCCTACCCAGTAAGCTTAGGTCTACGCCTAAATTGCTGGCTACTTTTCGCAATATATTTGCGCTGCCGTTTAAATCGGCATTTACAATCAATCCGGTTTTAGTCCGATACAATCCACGATTAACCCGCTTTCCTGACGCTTTCCACCCTTCAGGTTTAGAACCATATACGGGTAGGGAGTCTCCATCTAAATAGCTTGCTTTTGACGTGTAAGATTCTTCGGTTTCTTGAAATCTAATACCGTGTAAGTCGCATAACTGACTCAATCGGTCTTTTAGCTTGCCTAATGGCATTTGAACAAACTTTTGGTTATTAACTCGCCCCATGTTGGCATTGTTTTTGAACGATTCGCTCCACCCAATAACCAATGTTCCGATACCATATTTTAGGCAGTGGTCAACAATTAACTTGGCTGCTTTATTTATTCCATCTCGCATCTGATGGTTACGCTTACGGGTTACTCTGTCTAACCAAATATCCCAGTATGCTTGCTCTTTCCCTTCCTTGCGTGTTGAGACTTTCTTATTCCACAATTGATTAAATGCCTTCATATCACGAGCATCAATCAACAAAGAGTTGCCCAAAGTATCGACACATGCAACCAGATTATCAGCAGTACCAAGGTCAATCGACAACGCTTGGTTAATATCTAAATCATGCTGCTGTTTCTCAACCTCATAAGACATTTCAAGGTAAAAAGCCCCATTTTTAGGAAGAATGGTAAACTCTTTAACCTTTGACATATCCAGGTTTGTTGGAACAGAAAGAAAAAACTCAGACACTCCAAACCATCGTTTAATAGTCAAACCTAACGAAAATCTAAGCCGACTATCTACTAAAGTTGGTTTTTGTCCACCAGAATTTGGGTAGGCAACTTTGAATAGTTTGGAACCTGTTAAGTAATTAGGAGCTTTAGGTTTAAAGTGCAATTGACCTTTAAAAAACAAGTCGCGCAAACCTTTAAAAGATTTAAAAGCCTCAGTTACCGACATTAAACACTGCTGTGCGGGGATAGATGGTAAAGATTGAGCAACCATTGATTTACTAACGGATTCTTCGTAAATCAAATCAAATTTCCCAGTCAATAGCTTGTTAGTTTTGAAGAAGTATTGACGAGCAAAGTAAACCGCATTATTGTACAGTTTACCCGACTGCTGACAGAGATACTCTAATATTACTTTCGTTCCTTCGTCAGGATATAGTAATACTTGCTGCACCCCCATTGACTTTTTAGGTTTTGACATTGTTTCGACCTGCAATGTTGTGATACTATAATCATATCACAATAATATCAATTTAAACGTATGTCTAGAAAAAAAGGTACTGTTATTTATTTATCAGAGGAAGACAAAGCAAGGCTAGAAGAAGTTGCCAAAAATTGGGGGGTATCTCAGTCTTCGGCAATGCAAAGATTGATTAGAGAATACAAACTAGGGTAGAAAGACCACGGTGACTAAAGTCACCCGTGTCGCTTGTATCTCAGGGTTAAAACCCTGAGTTTTACGCATACCGCGCTGTCTTATAACATACTTCCATTCCCCTTATTCCCAAGGATAATCAACAAAATGTAAATATTTTGTAATCAATTACTCATTAATATTGATAGTATTTTGTCAAACATTATTTACAATTTTTGATTTAATTTTTTTTAAACTTATTTCGTTTTCAATGCGATCGCACTTTGGAGTAAAATTAGACTTTTAGCAGAGAGGAGGGCTACCAAGATGACTCGTGTCATCATCGTGCGTCACGGTCAGAGTAATTACAATACCGAGAAACGGATTCAAGGACGTTCTAATAAGTCCGAATTAACTGAAAAAGGTCGTAACGATGCGGCTAAAGTTGGTAAATCCCTCAGCAATATTTCCTTCGATGCCATATATACAAGTCCTCTGAGAAGGGCAAAATCCACAGCAGAAATTATTTGCAGCGAATTATTAGCGACGAAGCAAATCAGCTTGCAAACCTCGGATAAACTTTTGGAAGTTGATTTGCCATTGTGGGAAGGGATGGTAAATTCCGAAGTCAAAGAAAAGTTTGTAGAAGATTATCAAATTTGGCATCAACTTCCAGAAAAATTAGCCATGCAAGTTCCCACGGAAAGCGGAACTCGCGAACATTTCCCGATATTAGCTTTATACAAGCAAGCAACAGAATTTTGGCAAGAATTATTACAAAAGCATCAAGGTAAAACCATATTAATAGTCGGACATAACGGTATTAATCGTGCTTTGATTAGTACAGCTTTAGGAATTTCCCCATCTCGATACCATTCATTACAGCAATCGAACTGTGCAATTAGCGTTCTCAATTTTTCCGGTGGTTTGGATGATAATGTCCAACTCGAATCGATGAATCAGACGCAGCACATGGGTGAAAAATTACCCACATTACGTCCCGGACATTCAGGAGTACGCTTATTACTCGTGCGTCATGGTGAGACTGAATGGAATCGTCAGGGAAGATTTCAGGGACAAATCGATATTCCCCTCAACGAGAATGGAAGATTACAAGCAAGCAAAGCAGCAGAATTTCTCAAAGATGTAAATATTGACTTTGCCGTATCGAGTACAATGGCACGTCCCAAGGAAACCGCAGAAATTATTTTGAGTTCTCATCCCAATTCCCCATTGGGATTAGATGCAGGGTTATGCGAAATTAGTCATGGACTTTGGGAAGGGAAATTTGAACAAGAAATCGAACAGGAATTTCCCGGAGAATTGACAAGATGGAGAACATTACCAGCCCAAGTTCAAATGCCGGAAGGAGAGAATTTGCAACAAGTTTGCGATCGCGCTGTGGCAGCTTGGCAGAAAATAGTGGAAACTGCGATCGAAGAAAATCGCCAAGTTGGTTTAATTGTGGCTCATGATGCCACCAATAAAACTTTACTCTGCCATATTCTCGGTTTATCGAATGAAAATTTCTGGAATTTCCGTCAGGGGAATGGTGCTGTTAGTGTCATTGATTATCCCTCTGGTTTGAATGGATTACCAGTTTTACAAGCGATGAATATTACCGCACATTTAGGTGGTGGTGTTCTCGATAAAACTGCTGCTGGTGCATTGTAAGAAAGAAGTTAGGCAGGAGTCAGGAGGCAGGAGGCAGAATAATCTGGTTAGAAAAAATTTGCTTCTCAAACTCACTTCTCCATAATTTATTAATTTCTCCTAACTCCTAACTCCTAACTCCTAACTCCTAACTCCTAATTTCCAACTTTCTTGTTATGACTGAATTATTGCAACAAACACGAATCATTGACCCGATTTCTGAAAATGACCAATTAGCTGACGTGCTAATTCAGAATGGGGAAATTGTATTAGTTGCTGCCAATATTTCAGATTTTCCCCCAGATACCCAAATTCATGACTGTCGGGGATTAGTTCTGGGTACGGGATTAATAGATTTATATAGCCATTCCGGAGAACCAGGATACGAAGAGCGGGAAACTCTTGATTCTCTTTTGAAATCTGCTGCAAGTGGTGGTTTTACCCGGATTGGTATTTTACCCGACACATCTCCCACAGTCGATAATCCAGCTGCCGTTATCCAGTTACATCAATCCTGGATGAAACATCAACAGCATTTTTCCCCGATTCCCTCGTTACATATTTGGGGTGCAATTACTCGCGATGTCACGGGACAACAATTGACCGAGTTAGGAGAATTAGCAACTGCCGGAATTATCGGTTTTGCCGATGGACAACCTCTAGATAATTTAAGTTTGGTGCGTCGCGCTCTAGAGTACTTGCAACCCTTAAACAAACCTGCCGCATTCTTTGCCTGCGATCGCCAATTACGAGCCAATGGAATTATGCGGGAAGGTGTTGATGCGGTTCGATTTGGCTTACCTTTGACACCCATTGCTGCCGAAAGTTCTGCGATCGCATCTTTATTAGAATTAGTTGCAGCGACAGGAACTCAAGTTCACATTATGCGGGTTTCCACTGCTCGCGGAGTGGAATTAATTCTAGACGCAAAATCGCGGGGATTACCTGTAACTGCTAGTACCACATGGATGCACCTTTTACTCGATACAAAAGCCCTCAAAAGTTATCATCCTAGTTTACGGTTGGAACCACCTTTGGGAAATTACAGCGATATGCTGGCATTGAGAAAAGCTGTAAAAACGGGAATTTTGGATGCGATCGCAATCGACCATTCACCCTACACCTACGAAGAAAAAACCGTCGCTTTTGCAGATGCTCCACCAGGAGCGATCGGGTATGAATTGGCATTGCCGTTGTTGTGGCAAAATTTGGTAGAAACGGGGGAATTTACGGCTTTAGAATTATGGCAAGCGTTAAGTAAACGTCCTGCGGACTGCTTGCAACAAGGTATTGATGGTATAAGTGCGGGGAAAAAAGCGGAATTAGTTTTATTTAATCCCCAAGAAAGTTGGAAAGTTGAGTCGAGGAACTTGCAGACACTCTCAGCAAATTCATTTTGGTATGGTCAAGATTTGCAGGGTAAAGTCATCAAAATATGGTGTTAATTCTTGAGTATAATATCCCCTATAGGATTATACTACCATCGATTTGCTGGAAAATATACCCCCATTTTTAGCCTCTGAAACGACGTATTTACGTTGAATTAATGATTAATATTCTTAGTAATATTGAGAATAGGGGACTTTTATTGATACAAGAATTGAGTGAGTGGTCAAATTAGCCCTAAACATAGATGTGGAAGGCTTTTCAGCTTGTTAGGCTGATATAGTCTGATAAGATATTTGTATCATAAAACTTTTTTGGATTAGGACAATAAGCAAAACTTAATACCAAGGATGCGATCGCAAGCAAGAATTAAATTAGTGGAGTTTTGGGAATAAATTATGACTATTCCAAATGCACGTAATTTATCGCTTGGAGAAGTTCAACGTCTTTTCGGGTTTCAAGAGGAATATTGTGATTCTTTTCCTTCCTGGTTGCAATTAGAAAATTTAACAGATGAAGAACAAAAAGATTTAATTCAAATTAGGGATGATTTTCGCAGTTATCTCACAGCCGGAAAAGTATCGGAAGGGCAAGTAAAGTTTTTAGTTGTAGCTCCTTTGATGAGGTTAGCTGGATTTTATCGCTATCCATTAGAAATTAAGTTAGAAGAAGATATTGCCAATATTCAAATCGAAGATGAGGATGTAATCATTACTGGCAGAATGGATATTTTAGCTGTGAATAAGGTGACTAAATCCATGAGTAAATCTCTTAAAAATACATCTTTTTGGACATTGGTCATCGAATCTAAAAATAGTCAATTAGTTTATTCTTTTAAGTTTAAATTTAGTTTTTAATATAATCGGATGTTAGTGATTTTTTTTTAGACAAGCCATATTCCCATTATAAAAATGTCAACTTTATTCAATTCATAAAGGTAATCATACCAGAAAATAAATCATTTTTTTGTATTGTCGCCAGTTTGAGAATTGTCACACCGCTCAATCAACCTAATTTGAGCGGTGCGATCGCTGAGGTTTTCGCGTGTGTTCAAGATTCCCGACTTCTGTGCAAAGTCTTCAATCAAACGACAAGCATAGTTAGAAGTCGGGAATCTGGCGGTTTGCGCGAAAGGAATCTGGCAAAAACATTTTTATAGCGATCGCGCAGAATTTCCCCTACCTGCATCGGAATATACCCTAACCCTAACCATAGCAATTGGATTTATTCTCACAAATTTAATCAAATCCAACAAGCAATCAGTATTTAATACGAGGGATAATTTGATTTTGAGTTATTTTGAGTTATTTAGTGCGATCGCATTACCAATCAAAATCTGGGTTTTCGCGTTGGTTTAAAATTCCCGACTTCTGTGCAAGGATTTTAAATTTAGCGACAAGCATAGTTAGAAATCGGGTTCGGGTATCTGACAGTTTGCGATCGCACAAAACTCGAAACCTTAAGCTATAAAGAGCGCAATAATTCCATTGTTTGTGCTGGGTTCACCAAAGTATTCGCACACAAAATCCCGGAACCAGCTACCGCAGGCACTCCTATCCCTGGCATTGTACTGTCACCAACCCGATATAATCCTTGAATTGGTGTATAAGTGTTGGGAAAAGTCCCTTTATTCGCAGCAATACCCGCACCATAGGTTCCTTGATGTCTTCGTAAATAATCTGCGTGGGTTAAAGGAGTTCCAATCAGTTCCAAAACCACCCGTTCCCGAATATCGGGGATTACTTTTTCTAATGCTTTATACAATGTTTGTACTTTCTCTTTCTTCTTAATTTCATATCCTTGATTCCGTTCCCATCCTGCGTAGGGTTCCAAGGTGTAAGCGTGAACTACGTGATGTCCATCGGGTGCGAGGGAGCCATCCCAAACACTAGGAATAGATATCATGCAGGTATTTCCGGGTACAGTAATATCTTGCTCTGCGTTATGAACTACCACATGATGTCCCGTGAAATTTTCCAACCCATCCCCACGAATACCTAAATGTAAATGCATGAAACTATCGACTGCTGGGGTATTCAGCGCATCTCGACGATATGTTGCTGGTAAATCCTCTGGATGCAGTAACTTAGTATAGGTGTCCCAAATAGTGGCATTTGAGATAACTATAGGTGCTTTGATAATTTCCCCATTGGCTAACTTTACCCCCACAGCTTGATTGGATTCCACCAAAATGCGATTTACGTGACATCCCAATTGTAACTTTCCACCCCAACGCTCTAAACCCCGCACCAAAGCTTGAATAATTGCTCCACTACCACCAACCGGATATTCCACCCCAGCGCGATCGCGTTCTCCCAGCATAAATGCAACTTCCGGTGCAACTGTTCCCTCTGCCTTCAAACCCGATAAAAGAAAGCATTCCAAGTCGATTAATCTTTTTACCCAAGGGTCATTTACTGTTGTGTTCATCACGTCACCCACCGAACCATTGACTATTGATAGATTGGGTAACATTTTCAGTAAAGATGGTAGATAGCGACTTAATAACACTGGAATAATTTGCCAGTCAGAGCGTAGTGCTATGGTTGGAATATCTTTCATCGCATCGTATAAAGGCAACATTCGGTCTGTAAATAGTTGAAATTCTTTTGCTCCTTGGGGAGTAATTTTCGCGACTTCTTTTAAATAATCCTGGTTGTTACTGTATACAGGAAAAGTGTTTTCTGGAAAATGATAATGTCCCAGAGGATTGTAACGCACAGTTGGCAAAGATTCGCCTAAAATATCAAGGACTTGTTTAACCGGATTTAAACTCTCATCATCTGTCAACCCACAATAAAATGAAGGACCAGAATCAAATTCAAAACCCCGTCGTCTAAAGCTATGTGCGGCACCTCCCGCAATGGTGTGACTTTCGTAGACTATTACACGTTTACCGTAACGTGCTAATAATGCTGCCGCAGTTAATCCTCCGATACCGCTACCGATGACAATAATATCAAACATAGTTATAGGTTATTGGTTGTAACTTGCTTTCAGATTACCTGTTAACTGCGATATGCCGACCGCATTAAGCTCGCGAAACTTTGCTGCTCTTGATGCATCAAGAACAGCAAGATTTCGCCGCTTATCGCTTAACCATTAAGAATTAATTATCGCCCATTACCTACTATCCCTTACCTATAAACTATTAACCATTAATATTCCCAATTACCCAATTAAAATGACAGAGCCAATTATTGAACTAAAAGGTATTTCTAAGACATTTGGTAATAATAAAGTATTAGATAATGTCGATTTGACTATTTATCAAGGGGATGCACTGGGAATAATTGGTCCATCGGGAACTGGTAAATCTACTATTTTACGGGTGATTGCGGGGTTGACAGCACCAGATTCTGGGGAAATTTACATTCAAGGTGTACGAAGACAAGGTTTAATCGAAGACGGAACTGATGCGATTGGGATTGGGATGGTGTTTCAGCAGGCAGCTTTGTTTGATTCGCTGACGGTGGAGGAAAATGTGGGATTTTTGCTATATCAGCACTCGAAATTATCAAAAAGAAGGATTCGCGATTTGGTAAATCACAGGTTGGAAATGGTAGGTTTGGGGGGAATTGGAGATCGATATCCGTCGGAACTTTCGGGAGGAATGCGGAAACGTGTAAGTTTTGCCCGTGCGATTATGTCGAATCCCGATCGCCCTCAAGATTCTGCTGAAGTTTTGCTGTACGATGAGCCTACGGCGGGACTTGACCCGATTGCTTCAACGGTGATAGAAGATTTAATTCGTGAGTTAGGTTCGGTTCCTGGGGGTTGTGGCAATTATGCGATCGTCACTCACCAAGATAGTACGATACGCCGCACAGCTGATAAACTTGTGTTTCTGTACCAGGGTAAAGTCCAATGGCAAGGAAATGTTAACGAAATTGATACTACTGACCATCCTTTGATTCGTCAATTTATAAGTGGAAGTATAAAAGGACCAATTCAGGTGGTGGGATGAAGAAGAGTTAGGAGTTAGGAATCAGGAGTTATAAGTTAGGAGTTAGGAGTTAGGAGTCAGGAGTTAGGAGTTATAAGTTAGGAGTCAGGAGTTATGAGTTATGAGTTAGAAGTTAGGAATTTAGAGTTTAGAAACGCGATATATGCGTCTTCGAGGGAGTTTGGAGTTAAGAATAATAACTCATAATTGATAATTTATAATTCATAACTTTTTAATCTCAGGAGATTTTAAGAAATGCGATCGCTACGGACAGTAAGAGAGGGTTCAGTTGGATTATTATTCCTGGTCGGGTTGGGTGTGTTTGGGTTGATTTTCCTCTGGCTAAACCGCTTTACAGCTTCCCAAAGTACCTATAAGGTGTATGCTGAGTTTGCCAATGCTGGGGGGATGCAAAAAGGTGCCCCAGTGCGGTTTCGTGGTGTAAAAGTGGGTAGAATTGCCTCAATCACACCGGGACCAAATAACGTCGAAGTGGAAATTGAAATTGCCCAACCGAATTTGATTATTCCCCGTGATGTGGTTGTCGAAGCAAACCAAAGTGGTTTGATTGCCGAAAGTTTGATTGATATCTTCCCCAAATCATCGATTCCCGAAGGCTCTATCGCCGGTAAACCTCTAGAAAAAAGCTGCGACCCCAATCAAATCGTTTGTAATGGTTCGCGTCTTCAGGGTAAAATTGGTATTAGTATCGACGAAGTTTTGCGCTCAACCAACGAACTCGCCGTGGTATATAGCAATCCAAAATTCTACAGTAATCTCAATAAAACTTTAGAACAAGGGGCGATCGCAGCTGCAAATATTTCTGAACTCAGCAAAAATCTCAGCACTCTCAGCAAAAATGCTCAGTACCAATTCAACAGTGTCTCTGGTTTGACAACATCAGTACAACGTGCGGCTAACCAAGTTAGTGTTTCGACTTCCCAACTCAGTAATACAGCCGATCGCACTCTCAACCAATTCGGCAATACAGCAAATCAATTCGGGACAACAGCAAGTCAATTCAACGCTACCGCAACGCAATTACGTTCTACTAGCGGTGATGCCAGCAGATTATTGAATAACCTCGATAACCTTGTTACCAGCAACCGTTCTTCCCTAGTTTCCACCCTCAATAATATCTCCGAAAGCAGCAATCAACTCCGTGTCACCGTTAACAGCCTTTCACCAGCAGTAAACCGCTTAACCCAAGGTGAACTACTCAAAAACTTTGAAACTCTCTCTGCAAATGCTGCGATCGCATCAGCAAATTTACGGGATGCTAGCAAAACCCTCACCGATCCCAAAAATGCCGTAGTCTTACAACAAACTCTAGACTCTGCCAGGGTGACATTTGAAAATACCCAAAAAATTACCTCAGACTTGGATGAATTAACAGGTGACCCCAAATTCCGCAATAATTTAAGACAGCTTGTCAACGGTTTAAGCGGTTTAGTATCTTCTACCCAGCAAGTTGAAGAGCAAGTACAAGTAGCCCAAACCTTAGACTTAATGAAGAAAACTGGTGCTATGCCTAACGCAACTTCCAGCAACAATCAAATCTTTCCCACTGCCGAATTATCAAAACTACCAAAAACACCACAATCCCAGCAACGCAAACAAGCAGTAAGTCGTTTGCTACGAGTTCTCAAACAAAATAGTGAAGCGGCAAAACTTCCACCTCAAAATTCAAAAGGTATTGTCGTTGATAGGGATAAAGAAAAACAAATGGAAATGCAAAAATGAAACATAATTTAACTATTAAAAAACTTGTTTAACAAAGATTATCATTTGAGACCAAATCAAATTCATATCTCTAATTTCTCTTAATAGTAATCCTCCAATTTTTGGATAAACAAATCATGCTAGAGTATAAATTGCCAAAATATTTACCCTCTGCTGAAGAACTGCCCGACTCAGACGATACCCCCGTGGATAACGAACTACAAGAATTATTACCAGGGTTACTCAAAGCAATACTGCTAATATTATGGGCAGATAGAATGGATTGGTTATTTGGTGTAGATATGGGTATTTATTATCACCCAGAACAACCACCAATAGTCCCAGATGGATTTTTGAGCCTGGGAGTTGAACGCTTTTATGATGAGGAATTACGTCCTAGTTATGTGTTGTGGGATGAAAATGTAGTTCCAATTCTGGCTTTGGAAGTGGTTTCCCCAAATTATCGTCAAGAATATACCGAAAAAAAAGATAAATATGCAGATTTAGGTGTATTGTACTACGTTGTTTATTCCTCCCGTCGCCGTCGCAAACCTCGCTTAGAAGTTCATAAATTAATAGATGGTGAGTATGTATTGCAAGAAGGGAATTTAATTTGGATGGCAGAGATTGGCTTGGGAATAGGTTGCGAAAGAGGGAATTATTCTGGAGTCACACGGGAGTGGTTGTATTGGTACGATGAACAAGGAAAGCGCTACCCCACACCTCAGGAATGGATTCAACAAGAATCGCAACGTGCAATGGAAGCTCAGGAACGTGCTGAACAAGCTCAGGAACGTGCCGAACAAGCTCAGGAACGTGCCGAACAAGCTCAGGAACGTGCCGAACGACTAGCAGCAAAATTACGTGAATTAAATATTGATCCCGATCGCATATAGTCATCATTTCCAAAAAAATTATAAATTTTGTTCTGGATGCGATCGCAACCTCTATTGGTACATTTGCAGCCAAAAATGTAGATGATATTATTCTGACCAAAATTAGGGCATGATAAAACCATACCCTAATAACAAAGACAAACTACTTTTTAAGGTTATTTAAACCCTTAACAACCCTAGCCGATTGAATGCGATCGCTCTGCTTAATCTTATCTACTACATCCATCCCTTTAGTTACATAACCAAATACAGCATATTTACCATCAAGAAACTCTAAATCACTCAAGGCAAAATAAAACTGCGATGATGCCGAATTTGCCTCATTCGCACGAGCCATTGCCACAGCACCGCGTCTATGCCTTAACACCGGAATCTTACCATCTTCCTGAACTTGACCGTAAATAGGCTGCTTCCCACCCCTAAGTTTAATTTCCAAAGGAACGTAACGAATTTTACCTGTCCCTGGGTTAATCCAACCACCCGTTCCCCAAGCTTCCGCAGGAATTTTTGGGTCTTTACTTTGAGGATCGCCACCTTGAACTACAAATGGTTCGGGGTTACGGACAACACGATGAAACGCAAGTCCATCATAAGCTTTTCGTTGTACCAAATCAACAAAATTACCTGCGCTAATTGGGGCATTAGTTCCATCTACCTCGATTGTGATAGGTGCTTTATTTACCGTTATGACAACAGTTGCTTTACCTAACAATCGTGGTAGTTTTTTGATATCTACAGGTACTGTGTTTTGAGCTAGGTGAGTGGTTTTACCTGCCAATACTGGTTGTTGAGTCCAGCTATAAGTTGCTGTAGCAAGGGTAAGTAAGGTAAAAAATGTGGCAATTCGGATATTACTCCGCTTATCACTTTCGCTGGGGTACTTGAGCATAAATTTAGCTGCGTAAAATGACTACGGTATCACTTTACGGGCTTTTTGTCGGTGGAGTTTGTGCGATCGCGGCAAGGTATCCCCTAAATCCCCCTTGCCAAAGGGGCTTTGAGATACTTTAGGTTGGTTTACTACACTACTTATGATTAACCAACAACAACATTATTGGGCACACAAATAAGGTCAAAATCGTCACAACTCCTAAAGGATTTATTAATTGGCTTTTAGCTGGGATTTTAGATGTAAGTGCTGTTAAAAATACTACAATTTACCAGCGATCGCATTGCATATTGTATTTATGAGGAGATGAACGTGAAACTACTAAATAAAACCCTAATTGCCTCGGCAAGTTTGCTGGCTTTGTTGAACCCACTTAGTGCTTCTGCACAACTTATACCCCAACCTTGGGTATCTGTAGGTAGTAAAGATGGTGACATAACTTATTCCGCAGGTGCTAGAGCTTTGAATCTCGGTGCAGAAATTGGTGTTGGTCCTGATGGTTCTACTGGTGTTGATGTGCTAAAATTTTTACCTTTACCTATTGTCTCTCCCTACGTTGGCTTGGGATACTATTCCAATGATAAAGGTGTAGCTGTTTCTGGTGGTGTGCAAGTAGGTGCAACTAAAAATGTTTTTGTAGGAGCAGGCTATAATTCAGTGCGGGGTTTTAACGGACAGTTGGGTATCCGTTTCTAAGTTGATTTATAATTTGAGCCATAATTTTGGGTACAGGAAAAGTAATGTACCCATTTTTAGCGGCAAAATGCAAGCCCTATCTAGGGAGGTGAAGCAATTTTGGATTTTAGATTTTAGATTGACCCCATGCATGTTGCTTTATGCCGGGAAACCCTTCCACCGCACTCATGAATGCAGGGGCTTCGATCGCTTCGTCGTGAGCGCTACTTCGACAACGCTCAATACAAGTCAGTCGAACGATTTTAGATTTTTTCCACGAATAAATTCGGTGAAAACGGGATAGGTGCATAATAATGTACCAATGCAAACACAATTATTATCACTGCGTGACGCGACACCGAAAGTACTAATTTACCACTTGAAAAATTGGTATTTTATTTTCCCAGAAATTTTTTTCTCAGCAAAAAATCTCCCTAAACACTTATTTTTGGAAGATTATTATTTGTATCCCTAATTGGGTTATGAAAATATTTATCACTAAATTTTCAAGTTCGTTCACAATTATGCGTCTGAAAGTATTAGTATAGGCTTGTCTGGGTTGAACTCAGACCAAAAGCAGCAATAAGTGAAGCGACTTTAGCAGATGATATCAACCAATAATCGCGATACGCCAAGGGCGTTAAGCTTTGCTTATCGCAAGCGATGGACTAAACAGGGAACTCCTTATGGAGCAAGGAATAAGAGTACTAATTCAGTTAGTGCTAGAGTTTGCACCTGTAGTTGCAAACCTGGTACAAAGACGAAACGAAGCAGGTGGAATTACCAAGTTTAGACCTCCCAAGGAAATTAAAGAGTTTCTGGAAGTTGTAGATAATTCACTAGCTAACAGTAATTTAGAGCAATCGTCGGTTCTAGATTTAGAACGGGAGAAAGTATTACAGCAACAATTGGCTGTATACAATCGCCAAACTCAATTACAAATTGCCCAACAAGAACGAGAAACTACGCTCAAATTACCAGAGGTAAATCGGATTCTCGATAGCTGGCCTCTCCGATTATACCCTTCACAGATACTTGAAGCCCATGTTGAGAATAAAAGGACTCCTTTGAAGGTTTTTGTAGCACCACCAAAGATTTTATTCGATAAATTCGATAATCGAGAAGGTGAGGTTACAGATATTGAGTTGATGTTAGCGTCAGGTTTGCGAGATTTTCTCAATTCTTACTATTCGCTGCACAATCATGTCCGTCCAACTGAGTTTTTGGCTGGTGCTTGGTATAGTAAGCGGTTTCATAGTGAATCGAGTATTAAAGCTTTATTTGGAATGTTGAAGTCGGAACCAGTTTTAATTTTAGAATCGGAAACCGATGGAGAATATATAAATTTTCGGATTGGTTACTGGGGATTGGGGCAGGATAATTATTATTACAAAACTATCTCCCGCATATCTTACAAAGAAATTATTTATGAGTCGGCTAAAAATCGCGCTTTACAGTGGAAGAAGGTTCGGGATGAATTAATTTTGTTAGGTGAAGATTTAGAAGATATTAATTTAATTGGTGGTGATAATGCAGTTAATTTAGAAATATGGGAACGGGAGGAAAAATGGAAGCAAAAAGGGATTGATACTAGTCAGCTTTTGTTGAAATACAAAATTAATCGTCAGGATTTTGAACAACTTAGTCAAGTACTAGTCAATTGCCATTGTTTGGTTGCTAGCTGGATAGCTGATGTTTATCACTTGGTTCATCACGATGTACCCCCATTGTTACCCGATTTATTGCCAAATTTGGTTGCAGACGGGATTGATGTTGGTTCTGTCAGCGCGATCGCATCGGGTTATAAGCAGGTTTACCAAGCTTTGGAAAGCGAACGCAGTTATTGGATTCCCGAATTAGCTTTGCAGTTAGCGCAGAGTTTGGCGATTTTAAGCGATTGCACAAATACTCAGCTATCGGTGAAGACTTTAGCGGCAGAACAGGTTAACTATTCGGTTCATGCTTGGTTGCAGTTACGGAATTTTATCGATGTTCAACTCGATAATCCCGAAAACAACCCTTTACAAGCGATGCTATCGGCAGTCAAAATCGAAGATGAGGAATATATCGAAAAGCTCAAAGCTTATTTTGCCAGTATTGGTGATATGCAAAGTTTGCATTTGGCTGAAGAATTAGTCAAAACCATCGCTGAACTCAAAAGTAAACGTTCCTCCGAATATGCATACCTAACTAATACCCTTACCGGACATTCTGATAATGTTACATCTGTCGTGATTAACCCCGATGGGCAAACGATTGTCAGTGGTTGTGCTGACAAAAAAGTAAAAGTATGGGATATCCAGACAGGTAAAATATTACGCACAATTGCCGGACATGCAGGGGAAATTTCTTCGATTGCAGTTAGTCCAGATGGCAACTTTTTGGCAGTGGGAATTAGCGATACCCCCCGCAGCAATGTCAAAGTCTGGCAATTGGGAACGGGTAAATTAATTCACACACTTTTGGGACACAATAAACCCGTGAATGTGGTGACTATTAGTCCCGATGGACAAATTTTGGCTAGCGGTAGTAATAAAATTAAAATTTGGAATCTTGCTAAAGGTGACAGAGTATGCACTTTGTGGCATTCCTCCTCTGTTAATGCTGCTGCGATTACTCCCGATGGGACAATTTTGGTTAGCGGTACAAGCGATCGCAAAATCAAACTTTGGAATCCTCAAACTGGTGAACCGTTACGCACTTTTATGGGTCATTCTGGGGAAGTTAAAGCTTTAACAATCCATCCTCAGGGACAAGTTTTGATTAGCGGTAGTGCAGATAATACCATTAATGTTTGGGATTTGAGCGCTGGTAAGATATTACATAGTTTGCTGGGACATACTGGAGAGGTGAAAACCCTTGCGATTAGTCATGATGGACAAATTTTAATTAGTGGTAGCAGCGATCGAACTATCAAAATTTGGCATTTGGCATCGGGAGAATTATTGCAAACCCTGATGGGACATTTGGGTACGGTTAATTCTCTAGCAATTAGTCCCGATAATCGAATTATTGCTAGTGGTAGCAGTGATAAAACGATTAAACTTTGGCAGTTCACGGGGGAATAGTTGTTGCACGGATATTAAAGATGCACGTGAAGCCCGAAAACGGGTTTCTTTGCCAAGCTCAATGATTCTACAGCCAGTCGTTTACGAAAAAACTGAGAAAATTTCATCTGATTTTTCTTTTTATTTACGATCGCAATCCTGATTTTGTAGCGATCGCATCAAAAATGGTTAGCCGAATCAAGCTATTCTTGACGAAGAAGTGCAAGGGAGTAACTAATGCGATCGCAAATCTCAAGTCTTAATTAACAAATCTTAGTTAAAAAAGACCTAGATAATTTCCCAGATGTTGCTTTTGATTTGGCTTGATTGTATAATTACAGACAATCGTTATATTTGAGTTAGAGTCTAAAGATTAACCCACGGTTGACAATAAGAATGAGTGGGTTATTTTACAAGGTTAAAATTATACTTGTAAAGCAGTAAAAGAAAAGGTAGATAACTCCCTGGTATTGAAAGTTAGAGTCTTCTTGTGATTCTCTACAACTCTATCATAGATAATCCTATTTTCTACAGTAGTAGAATGGTCAATTTTTGTTGTTTTTGTTTGAAGATAAGATAAAAACACCCAATCAGATATTACTGATTGGGTGTTTTTGATTTGGGTATGCAGGATTGGGAGACTTAAGGAAAAATATTTGATTATTTTCTAGAAGTCCTTTATCCATTTACCTTAAACAGCAAAGAAATTATTGCCATTCACCTTGGAGGGTGAAAGCTGCCCAGAAATAGGGACTCCGCAGTTCTTTATTTTCCCATAATTTGCGTTGGGCGGCGCGTAAAGCGATCGCAGGTGTTTTCTTTTGCTGCAACATTTCTTTATAGAATTCCTGCATCAAGACAGATGTACCTTCATCGTTAACATTCCATAGGGAGACGACGACTCGCTCTGCACCAGCATACATTAAGCCACGTGTCAACCCTACCAAACCTTCACCACTGACATCTTTACCAAGTCCAGTTTCGCAAGCGCTTAAAACTATGAGTTCAGCAGGGTATTTGGTATTCCAGATGTCTTCTAAGCGTAAGAAACCGGGAATCGAGTCACCTTTCTGATTGACTAGGGAAAGTACAATTCCGGATAACTCTGGTTTTTCGTAATTGACAAAACCGTGGGTAGCGAAATGCAGGATGCGGAATTGGTCGAGGGTATTGCTGGTTGCGGAGTTGAAATTGGCATCAAAACCGATCGCTTGCATAGTACTTATTGTTGGTATTAATTCTAAAATACCTTTGGCTTCTGCCACTGTACCTAATAGTCTGGTGAAGTTTCCTTGGTTTTGACTTCTAACTAGAGTTTCGATTTGCGATCGCTGTTGTTTTTCTAGTGGTGACATGTCGGTTGCGAGTTGCCGAACTTCTGGGTTGAGTTGTTTGCTGAGGCTATTAAATGCAACTCGTTCGTCGTTAGGGCTGTATACTGGATCGGCAAATACGGCTACTAATTTAGGTGCGGGTTTACGTTTTGCGAGTTTTTTGCGTTGGATAGCGGTAGCTGATGCGGAGGGCAAATTCACAATTTCATGGTTGAGCATTAATGGTTGGTATTGCTCTTGTAAGGAATTTGCGCTGACTTGCTGCACTTTATCACTTTGGTTTGGGTCGGGTAAAGCGGCAAAGGGAACATCTTGTAATGCTCCATCACCAATGAAAAGTAATCGCTTTCCTGATAATTTATTAGCAACTGGTGCAAGAATGATTTGGCTAAATTCATTTGCTGCTTGAATTACTTCATTTGGTAGTTCATTGGGAGTTTGAATACCACTTCGGAATTTTTCTGCTGCTAGTTCTATTTCTTTGCGTTTGGGAAGTTGATAACTAGTGATGGAATTGGGAGTAATTGCCCATAGGTAGCTGCGTTCTTCTCCTAAGGAATAATGCAACATGAGGGTATCTTTGTCGAGTAATTTTTGGATTTGGGGTAATCTGAGAATGTCCCGATTTGGTTTGGGATTTATGACTTTTTCGCGTTCGGGATTTTGAACACGAATTTTGGCATCAAGTTTTTGTTGTTGTTGATTAATATCAGCTATTTTTTTTTGGGTTGCGGCAATAAGTTGGGTTGATTGTTGGGGTTTGTTTAAATATTGGGATAATATTTTTTCTTGCTCTTCCCGTTGTGCTTGTAATCGCTCTTCTTCGACTAATAGTTTGGGGTCAATTCCTTGACAAAGGTTTGCTTTTGCTTGTCTTAAAAGTTCGATTAAACCTCTAGCGCGGGAGCGTTCTGAGATGTGGAGCGCTTCTGCATCGTAACCTGCTTTGGGGTTCTTTTTGTGCAGTTGCATTAACAAGTCGATGTGGAATTTGTAGTAACTTTGGACTGAGGCAAAATAAGCGCTACGTTCGTCTAGATTTTGATAAGTGGTGCGTAAATCTTCGATAATTGCGATCGCACTTTTAATCCGTTTAAGTGATTTATCTAATTTGCTCTGACTGCGTTCTAATAAGGCAATGTTTCCCAGGGTGGAAACTTGTGCGTTTTTATCGCTAATTGCACGCCGTAAATTTAACGCTTGGTTGTAAAATTCTAAAGCCTTTTGTGTTTCTCCTAAGTCGGTATAGGCTTGCCCAAGCGCACTTAATGCTGCGCTTTGCGATAATTTATCTCCTGATTTTTTCCACAATCTTAAGGCTATTTCGTATTTTTTAATTGCTTCTCTCAGTGCTTCTGATGATTTTTGATTGTCTTGTTGATTGTGGAGTATTAATCCTGCTTCTAGATATTTTGCTGCTGCTGGATTGGTGAGATTTTGTTGGCTTATACTTGGCGTTTCGGGTGCAATCCTTGACTCAGTAAGTTGATTTCTGGTGACTACGGAATTAAATAAAAATAATGTACCCAATAAGACTATAAGAGCATAAAGACTATATTTGGGGGCTTTTGGGTATTTCGTGCGTAAATAATACAAAAAATTGAGTTTATTTTTAGCTTTCATAATTGCCAAACTTTTAGATTGTGAAGTACTGCTATATACTGCATTTTCTCTACTTAACTTCAGCTACTTACTTCGTCTTCTCGTGATTTTCTCTTGGTTTTTACTGGTTTCGATTACATATATATCTGATGTATAAAAGCTTATGCAGTTTTTAAAATATCTTAATATATAAATATTTATTTTTTATTTAAACATTTTGTGCATTAGAGCAATTGCCTGTTTATAATCCTAAATTATTTGGATAATACCATTGACGAATCATGAGGATTGTACTAATTTATCACTGAATAATGGTCTTTAATTTTCACGCAAATTTTTAATACCTCACGCCTGACCCATTAACCTTAGTTTTAATCGAAAAAAGTATCCGAATATCGCAGCAGCATCCGAAAGCAAGCTATAAAGTAGGTGTAGTGGAAGCATAAAAGTGAGGTGCAAATTGCATGACAAGTTACCAAATGAGTATGGATACCATGTCTAACGGAGAGTCTGTCAACGATTTAATCGCTAGAAGTGCTAATATCAATCACGTTGAGGTGATTGAGAATGTGATCGACTCCCTCGAACAAGATGACAGCGCAATGGTTAGTCATCCGTCAGAGGGTGGTTATTTATGGAAATTTAAATATGGAAGTGTTGAGGTATTCGTCCAGCTAACGGGTAGTACCGATGAAGATACCCTCACAGTATGGGCTACAGTACTCAAGCTACCCGCAAAAGATGAACCTCAGTTGATGCGAAAACTCTTAGAAATGAACTGTTCTAGCACATTAGAATCTCGTTTCGGGATTATCGAGAATCAAGTCGTAGTTATTTCTACCCGTACTTTAGCTGAATTATCTCCTGGAGAGGTTTCCAGACTAATTACGATTGTGGCAACGATCGCGGATAATAATGATGATGACTTGCGATCGCAATTCGGTGCAAGCTAAAAGTTAGGAGTTATGAATTAAGGGTTAGGAGTGATAAATGAGAAATAGTTAGTTTTTAGCCATCTTAGATGTTTGTTAGACAAAGCTTTTGAATATTACCTCCCAACTCCTAACTCCTAAATTAACCTTGACTTCAACTTGGAGATTTATACCTTTACTCGAAGCATCTGGTAATATGCAGATGGCGATCGATAAATGGTTACTCGAACAACATCTTGCGGGTAAGCATCCTCACACTTTACGATTTTATACATGGATGCCAGCAGCAATTTCTCTGGGATTTCATCAACATAAATATCCCGAAAGCTGGCAAAATATTTCTTGGCAAGGAAGAAAATTGGATTTAGTCAAACGTCCAACTGGTGGTAGGGCAGTTTTACACCAAGGTGATTTGACTTACTCTGTGGTAACATCTGGACTTAGCAATAGTCGGATGCAAGCTTATCGGGAAATTTGCGAATTTTTGATTGCTGGATGGAACCAATTAGGGATAAATTTAGATTATGGAACAGCAGGAAGAGGTTATATCCATAATCCTAATTGCTTTGGTACTGCAACAAGCGCGGATTTAGTTACCAATGAAGGTTATAAGTTAATTGGTAGCGCACAGTTACGCAAGGATAATGTTATTTTGCAACATGGTTCAATGCGTTTACAACCAGATGCAGCACTGTTTTCGCAGGTATTTGGGGAAGATTTTTTGACGACAGAAGTTTTTAAAAACCTCAATTTTGACACTATTATTAATGTTTTAATCGCTGCTGCTAGGGATTGTTTTAATATCGAATTTGAGATTAAACCATTAACAGAAGATGAATGGAAAATTATTGTAGGGGTTAACGGCTGTTAACCCTCATGGTTATATTATATAATTTGATATTATATGATTTGATATTATTTAATTTGATTTTTAAAGTTTCAAATACCCATCTTTAACAAAACCATCAATTAATTGTTGTATATAACCCCATAATTCTGGTGTACCTTGTTCAACTGCTGCCATGCGTTTCATTACTTGACTGCGATTAATATCATGAATTTTCCAAGTACCACCTTTTGTTGCACCATTATGCAAGAAAGGTTGAATCCTGTCTAATGCTGTGGCAAATTTCGATGTTGGTGTATCTTGTGATTCAAATTCTTCCCAAATCTCCCTTAATTCGCTTTCTAAATCATTTGGTAAAAGTCCAAATATACGATTCGCTGCTGCTATTTCGCGTTCAGATTTACTCAAATATCCTTGGGTATCATAACAGAAAGTATCACCTGCATCAATTTCGACTAAATCGTGAATTAATAGCATTTTTATCGCACAAAATATATCCGTTTCTTCTGGTGCATATTCTGCTAATACCATAGCCATAATTGCAATATGCCAAGAATGTTCAGCCGTGTTTTCTCGACGCGAACCATCGGTAAGTAATGTCTGCCGAAGGATGTGTTTTAGTTTATCTATTTCCAGGATAAATTGGATTTGTTGAGCAAGTCGATTATTTTCCATTAGATTATTTAATTAGAAAAACTTGATTATAAAACCATCAAATAAGTATCTTTCCCTTCCACTGGTAATACTCTTAATTTTTGATTTTGTAAATCTGGTTCTAACCCTAAATCTTCCAAAGGGATTAATCCCAATAAAGGTTCTGAATCTTCTGGTAATTCAATACAATTAAAAGTTCCTTCTCTTCCCTCAACAGAAAGATTTAACATCTTAAAAATACGAACTTTTTGAATTCCAATTGCTATTTTTACGTCTACTTCTCCTTGAAGTGGTAATCCCAAGTCACTAATAATATTAGCAGGTAAGCATAATCTAGTTGCACCTGTATCAACTAAAACATCATGTAAAGTTATTGAACGAATTTGTTCTGCTGGGATAAATCCTCTTTCAGCAAGAGTTTGGTCTATTTGACTAGTAACAGTGATTGTAGTAGTAACTTTTCCCATTTTTTGACTATTATTTTGAGTATTAGTAGATGTCATTGTATTTTCTCCTGAGTCTAGGGATTTATTTATAGCGATTCTCAAGCAGATGAAGTACATCTAATTTTTCTCAGGCTTAAAAATAGAAGTATATAGGTTTAATTCTGTACTTCACTAGACTGGTAAACGCTATATTTATTTAGTTCTGTAATATTAGGGCTAAATATATTTTAAGTTTTACTGAGATTTTTTTATTTATCATATATTAGTTTTCCATAATTCGTAAAACAGTTAACTCATATCTGCCAATATCCCTGAATTCTAGAAGAAGACAGGGATATAATAAAGACAATTAATCTTTAGTTGATTTAGCAAGAGCAGCTAATTGTAAACCCGATGGATAAACCCCATCCTGCTTAATTTGCTTAATTTCCACATCACTGATTCGCAACTTTAATTTTTTGCCAATATTTTCACAATATCACCCTTATCAATTACACCAGAAACTGCATCAGCAGGTGATAATACGGTGACACGAATTAATTGTTCATTTTCAATTTTATTAATAACTTCTACTAAAGTACTTGTTTCTCTCACTGTAGGGATTTCAGATAAAGGATGTACTAAACTTTGCACAGTTTTTGTTTCCCAATCGCTGCGTTCAATTTGTCGCAAATCATCAACAGAAACTATCCCTTGATAACGTCCATCAGCTTCTGCAAAATAAACTTGGGAAGTCGAACTTTCCAATAAATACAAATCAGCAAATGCTCGTAATGTTTGGTTCGCATCAACTACTCGAAAATCCCGTGTCATTGCTTCCGCAACAGTGGTTTCCAGTAACGTTTCTTGCAAACTCGTAACCCGCAGATAATTTGTGGCATTACGAATCCCAAACCATCCCAATAAAGCGATCCATAAACCCGTACCCAAATCGCTCGTGAAAAAATCAACAGCTAAACCCAATGCGATCGCAGTATATCCCAAAACTTGACCTGCTCTTGCTGCACCTCGTACCGCTTTAAATCGGTTTCCTGTCGCTTTCCATATAGCTGCTTTTAATACCTGCCCACCATCTAAAGGTAAACCAGGAATTAAATTAAATAGCGCCAAAACTAGATTAATTCGAGCTAAATCAGCCAGAACAATACTTGCTGGTGTATTTGTAGACAGTATATTTAATGATAAAGTCAGTAAAACAAATAACCCAATACTGACAAGAGGACCTGCGATCGCAACTTGAAATGCTTTACCTGGAGTTTTTGACTCTTCCTCAATGGCAGCAATTCCCCCAAATAAAAACAATGTAATCGAATTTACCTTAATTCCTTGGGATTTTGCGGCTAAACTGTGTCCCAACTCGTGCAGCAACACCGAACTAAACAACAGCAACGACATTGCTACAGCACCACTCCAAGCAAGTACAGTTCCCCACTCTTGGTAAGCAAAGCCAAAATTCAGAGTTGACAGTGCAAAAATTAGAAACCACAAAGGGTCTAAAAATAGCGGGATTCCAAATAACGATCCGATTCTCAAATTTGTTTGCATTATTACATTCCTAGAATCAATATTACTAACAGTACTTAAAATGTATCTTATGTAATTATTTGCTCATGTTTTTACTTAGCAACCATCCAGACAATATTAGGCTTTAGATGACTCCTATCTCTAGGATAGACAATTAACATCACTTTATAGACATCCTATAAGGATGAAAAAGGATTCCCAAAATAATTGTAGAGACGCACCATAGCACGTCTCTACATAAAATCCAAAATTAATTTTATTTACAAAACTCCCAAATTAGTCAAGCCTAAAACCGCACCAATTCCAATCAAATGTCCAGCACACATTGCGGCAAGAAATGTCCCAACGCTGGGATTATTGAATAAAGAGGGAAAAGGTAAAGGCATCTTAGAACCGACATGAGGTTTCTTAATAGTATGGGGGATAATAAAAAGGCACAATAAACATGCACCAATAATAATAGGAGTTCCCGTCCAATCCCAACCCGTGCCAGTATTAGGTACTGTTGGTTGCAATGTTAGTAAAATTGATTTTACTGGTGTAATTAGCGAAAACATAATTATTGATTCTCCTGCATAAATTTATCCTCATGCTCGTTGGAATCAATGCTTTGAATCCTCCCCCCTCGGGAAGGATATTATTCCCCCAGAAGTTATAATTACAACTACCAGAAAAAACTTGCGATCGCTAAATCTTACCGAGAATATTATAAAGCCCCAAAACAACACCAATACCGAGAATATGACCGAAACACATTGCACCAATAAATGTGGTAATGCTAATAGGGAATAGAGGCATTTTAGTACCAACCATTGGTTTACTGACTCTAAAGGTTAGTAAGAGTGCCAAAAACGAACAACCACTAATAATAATTCCCACAGTTGGATTCCAAGCATGTGCTGCGGTGACATTCGCAATTGCCAAGAACAATGAAGAGTTCAATTGTCTATCTCCTAAAAGAAAGAATTAAAGTACTAGTAATTAGGAATTATGAGTTAGGAGTTAGGAGTTAGGAATTAAAAGTTAGGAGTAATTAAATTTAGTTTCAGCTTACTTCCTTAATTCTTCTGACTCCTGCCTTCTCCCTTCTAACTCCTGACTTCTGCCTTCTGACTCCTGCCCCCTGCCTTCTAAAAAAAATTATAGAATTTTATTTCCAGAACCTACAATGATTCTAATTAATTTATAATTGCTGTATTTACCTTTACAATTTATCTAATTTTAAACCTATGCGAATTAAGATTTGTGGAATTAAGCATTTAGAACAAGGTCAAGCGATCGCATCTCATGGAGCAACTGCTTTAGGTTTTATCTGCGTACCGAATTCACCTCGCTATGTTACTGCCGAACAAATCAAGTTAATAGTAGATGGATTACCAGATAGCATTGATAAAATAGGTGTTTTTGCAAATGAATCAATAGAACAAATAGTCTTTATTTCTCAGACTTCTGGCTTGACAGGTGTGCAATTACATGCTGATGAATCACCAGATTTTGTCAAGAATTACGCCAAGAATTAACTAAAAAAATATTAACAAAAGCATCAAAAATAGAAATAATTAAAGCTTTGAGAATACGTAATATTAATGATTTAGAAAATGCTGTAATTTATACAAATTATGTTGATACCTTGTTACTTGATGCATATCATCCACAACAATTAGGAGGAACAGGTCTAACTTTAGATTGGAATTTGCTAAAAGAATTTAATCCCGGTTGTCCTTGGTTTTTAGCAGGAGGATTAACACCAGATAATATTATTGATGCATTAAACCAGGTTAAACCCGATGGAATTGATTTATCAAGCGGTGTCGAAATCGCACCAGGAAATAAAGATTTAAAGAAAGTGGCAAAGTTATTTGCAAGAATAGGGGCATGGGGGATAGGGGATGGGGCATAGGTTAAAAATAATAGATATTGGGAATATACAATCCTTTTTGCCCATTGCCCATTGCCCATTGCCCATTGCCCATTGCCCATTATCCAATTTAGAAAAATGCCGCTTGATGACGAATTAAACTAAAAAATTCTTCGCGGGTTTTTTGGTCTTCTTGGAATACACCAACCATTGCACTAGTAACCGTCCAAGAACCGGGTTTTTGTACACCACGCATTGCCATGCACATATGGACACCTTCCATGACCACTGCTACACCTTGGGGTTCGAGAATGGTTTGAATTGCTTCGGCAACTTGACGAGTAAGACGTTCTTGGACTTGCAAACGACGGGAATACATTTCCACAATGCGGGCAAGCTTGCTCAAACCGACAACTTTTTGGTTGGGGATATAAGCGACGTGTGCTTTACCCATAAATGGCAACATGTGGTGTTCGCACAAACTAAAAAAAGTTGATATCGCGAACCAATACCATTTCGTTATGACCTTCGTCAAATATTGCACCGTTAACTAGGTCTTCCAAAGATTGACTGTAACCACTAGTCAGAAATCGCATGGCTTCTGCTACCCGCTTTGGTGTTTTGAGTAACCCTTCTCTTTCGGGATCTTCTCCAACTCCTAAAAGCATTGTTCTGACAGCATCCTTCATTTGCTCCATGTCTTCCTCTGAGGGAGGATGTAAACTAGGTTGCGAGCCAGCTTTAGTATTGCGGTCTGGTCTGGGATTTACGGCATCTTCTAAGTTCGTAATCAGAGGAGATTGAGAAGCATTGGAACCGTTAGAACTAGCAATAGTCATGATGTCAGTCTTAATTAAAATGGGGGCGAATGAGTAATAAATCAAGGTGTGAGCAATTACAATTTACAGTGACGAGATAATCCGCAATGAGAGTGAATATTGTATCCATTCAACCCATAGCAGACCACGTAAATAACCCTGGTATCAAACTGATAAAAGTAGTTGATTGGGGAATAATCACGTATCGCGAATTAGTAATTGTGCTATTAATTGTGAATTATTGTCGTGACTGGTAATTGATGACCAATCGAAGAATAGTTGACAACTGATAATTTATAAAACCCCAGCACTAGGCATTAAAATTAATTCATCAACAACAGCTTGTCTTGGTAGTAATGCGGTGTGGAGAATCGATTGAGCAACAATTTCTGGTGTAAGCATATTTGAACGGTCAAATCGGCATTTACGGTTTCTGAATCCCAAAGTTCTGTATTTACTGCACCGGGACAGACGGCTGTTACACGAATTCCATTATTGCGTTCTTCTTGAGCGAGGGCTTGAGAAAGGGCAATTACACCTGCTTTGCTAACGCTGTAGGCTCCCCAGTTAGCAAATGCCTGTTTGCCCGCAATGGAAGCTACATTAATAATTGTGCCTGTTTTTTGTTCGCGCATCGAGGGTAAAATTCCCTTAATACATTCAAATACGCTGGTAAGATTCAAATCGATTACTTTTTGCCAGTCAGATAAAGATGTTTGGCTCAATGTGGCGGTATAACCCATACCAGCATTGTTAACAAGAATATCTATTTTACCAAAGTCTAATGCTACTTGATATATCTGTTCTTGG
>JAAUPE010000166.1 GCA_012034595.1 Calothrix sp. CSU_2_0
GAAGGTAGAAGGGGGAAGAGAGAAGGGGGGAAGGTAGAAAAATTTTAGGGTTGTTTGTAAAAATTAGCCTGACAGCGAACCATTTTTCAGGTTAAATGTTCAGAAGATACTCCCTGTCAGTAATTGTCGGATTACATACATTGTGACCAAAGAAGAATCAAAAGTTACTCGCTCCCTGGTAGGTATTGCTGGGATTGTCGCTGCTGCGACTTTAATTAGTAAGGTGATGGGATTAGTGCGGCAATCAGCGATGGGTGCTGCATTCAGTACTGGTGCGGTGGCTGAGGCTTATAATTTTGCCTATGTGATTCCGGGATTTTTGCTAATTTTACTGGGTGGAGTTAACGGTCCATTTTACAGTGCGATCGTTAGCGTTTTGTCGAAGCGCAAAAAAGAAGAAGCTGCACCGTTAGTTGAGACGATGACAACGCTGGTTGGTGGAGTACTTTTAATTGTTTCGATATTACTGATATTTTTTGCACCAACATTATTAGATTTAACCACACCAGGATTAAATCAACGAGCTGATGGTGCTGTGATTCGTGCGATCGCAGTTCAACAGCTACAAATTATGGCTCCAATGGCACTGTTTTCGGGATTGATTGGGATTGGTTTTGGAACTCTCAATGTTGCTAACCAATTTTGGCTACCTTCGATTAGTCCACTACTTTCCAGCATTACTGTGGTGATTGCTCTGGGAGTTCTGTGGATACAACTGGGTAGTAATATTTTTGCAGCGAATAATGCCATGTATTGCGGTGCAGTCTTAGCTGGGGGTACGCTAGCAGGTGCAGTACTGCAATGGATTGTCCAAGTAATTGCCCAATCGCGGATTGGTATGGGTTCGTTTCGGCTGCGCTTCAATTTTAACGATCCTGGTGTGCGCGAAATTATGAATATTATGCTACCAGCGACTTTTTCGTCGGGTATGCTCTACATTAATTGGCAGGTCAATTCGATATTTGCTTCCTATATCGAAGGTGCTGCTCCAGCTTTGAATTATGCTAATTTGCTGGTACAAACTCCTTTGGGGGTAATTTCCAATATTGTTTTAGTTCCCCTATTACCAATATTTTCCCAACTGACTGAACCTGATAACTGGGGACAATTAAAGCAACGCATTCGCCAAGGATTGGTACTATCAGCCTTTACAATGTTGCCCTTGGGTGCATTTATGATTGCCCTCTCGCAACCAATTGTCCAGCTTGTGTATAAGCGAGGTGCATTCGATCAAAAAGCATCTGATTTGGTCGCTTCGCTGCTAATTGCTTACGGTGTGGGAATGTTTGGTTATCTGGCACGAGATGTTTTGGTGCGGGTGTTTTATGCTTTGGGTGATGGAAATACACCTTTCCGTGTCAGCTTGTTTAATATTTTTCTGAATATTTTTCTCGATTGGATTTTTATTAAATCTCTTGGTGCCTCTGGTTTAGTATTAGCAACGGTGGGAGTTAATATCAGTTCTACATTAATGCTGATATTTATCCTCAATCGTCGGTTAAATGGACTACCTTTATTGGCGTGGAGCTTCCCGATAATGGGGTTAACTGCGGCAAGTATTGTCGGTGGAATTTCTAGTTTTGCAGCACTGCAAGTAGTCGAGAAATTTTTAGGGGTAGCAAAAAATCCCTTAACTTTGTTGTTGGAATTCTCAATTTCTGCATTAGTAGGGTTAATTGTATTTGGCGCGATCGTATCAATAATGAAGTTAGCGGAAGTAGATAGTTTTGTTATCAAAATGCGGAAGAAATTTTTTAAAAAGTAGTTATTTATATTGATTCTAAGTAGGGGCAAACGGCTGTTTGCCCTCATTTATTGATATTAATTCATTGATATTAATTTACCGTTAAATACAAACAGATAAAATTATTATATTTACCAAAATTTATTATTATAAAAACTTTGATTCAAGTCTCTTTATTATCAACCTACCCACTTACCTAAATCCTATCTAAAACAACTATAACTATCTTCCTCCAATTGGGTGAAGCAATATTCATCTACTCGTATGACCTCAGTGTGTGAGGTTGAATCTTACGAAAAAAGCGATTCTATAAATATACGAAATGAATTAAAGAAATCCCGGTGAGGAAGTTATGAAAATTGCGAAATTAATTGCTGGTGCTGCACTTGTTATTTCTCCTATTTTCGGTTTTGCTACTGTCGCTTCAGCCCAACCCGTTCAACAATATCAACAGTACACCCAAACTCAACAACGGGGTATGACTGGTAGTTATATCGGTGCTGGTTTGTCTGCTGGTGTTACCAATGGTGGTAAACAAAACGATGATGCTACATTTGGTGGTAATGTCCAAGGACGTTATGCAATTCCCAAATCGCAAGTATCTGTTCGTGGTGCAGCGTTGTTTGGTGGTGATTCCACAGCATTAATCCCAACTCTAACCTTAGATGCACCAATTGCCAAAAATACCAACGTTTATGTTGGTGGTGGTTACGCTTTCCAAACCAATGAAGGATATACTAGCCAATTGGGTAATAAGAATACTCCAGTTGTTACCTTAGGGGCAGAATCTCAAATAGCTAAAAACGTTGTTGTTTATGGTGATGCTAAGTGGGGTATTGACGCTTACAAAGATAGCTCTGCTGATGCTGTGAGCTTACAAACTGGTGTAGGTTATAGCTTCTAATCAAATTTAATCTAGTCACCTAATAGTAATAGAGACGCGATCAGTCTCTATTACTATTTATAAATAAACGTGAGTATCCTGCTTCCCCAAGGTACTTATGTTAAATAAAGCGAACAAAAGCAACCCGATTTCTGTTTATGAAAAATCTTATAGTTAACTTCACAAATTTTTAAAAAACTCTTGCAACTTAATTTCATCTAATTTACCGTGACTGCGTACCCCACTACACAAATCGAGTCCAAAGGGAGCAACCATCTCAACTGCAAAGCTAACATTTTCGGGTTTTAATCCACCTGCTAAAAATATTGGCACATTTACTAATTCGCGAATTCTACAACTCAACGTCCAATCATGAATTTTTCCAGTTCCACCCAACTCTTTAATTGCTAGCGATTGATTTCCCGAATCAAGTAACAATGCATCAACTTGGGGAGCAATTGTAATTGCTTCATCAACAGATTCTGCTGTGCTGACATGAATTACTTGGACTACGGAAACACCTGGTAATGCTTTGCGAATATCATTGTAACTACCAGATAATATGCGATCGCATAATCGTAAACAAGATGGAAATATATGGACAATAATAAACAAATTTACAATTACATTGAATATGTAGAGACGTTACATATAACGTCTCTAAAAATCCCTTACTGCTGTACCCAAACGGAAACCGAACCACCATGACAACGGAATTCACCCCAACCGTCGCTATTGGTATAAACTGGTTCCTGAATGTGGTCGGTTAAATCGATAAATTTGGTATTCCTTTTACCAACTTCCATCCATTTACTTCCTTCCGCACCATCACTCATAATTACAGCCATCGCTTTTGGATGCTCGTTGTCTCCTAATCTTGTCCAACCAATTGTATTAAAATGGTCGAAATACTCGTATTGGGAACCATAGGCATAATTTTGACGTGCATACAGTAACTTATCAATTAATTCGCGATGGGAAGCCATAGATATTTTATATCGATTGCCATCACGTCCCCAATCTTCGTATTCTGCACCGTAATAATCAGCGTAGAAAACGCAGGGATATCCTTCTTGACGTAAAAGTATTATTGCGTAAGCAAGGGGTTTAAACCAAGCTTCAACCACTGATTCCAATGCTTGTAAAGGTTGGGAATCATGATTATCGACAAAGGTGACAGCATGGGTAGAACGCTGCTGCATTAAAGTATTATCTAAAATAGTTCGCATGTCGTAGTTTCCACCAGCTTTACTGGCATAGTGGAAATTGTAATGTAGGGGTACATCAAACACCGACATTTTCCCAGCAACTAAATCAATATATCGGTGAATTGAACTAATTTCGGGAACCCAATATTCACCCACCACAAACAAATCTTTGCCAACATGTTTTTCCATCGCATCTAACCATTCAGGGAAGAACCAAGATGCGATGTGTTTGATAGCATCCAAACGAAAACCATCTACCCCGGTTGTATCGAGATACCATTTACCCCAATTGGTAATTTCTTGACGTACCCATGCATCTTGGAAGTCTAAATCGCAACCCATTAAATAAGAAAAATTACCTTTTTCCAAAGAAACATAATCGTCAAATAGCTTTCCTTCAACGAGGTAAACTGTACTGCGATCGCTCCCATTATATTCGTTATAATCCACCGCATCAAAGTGATACCAATGCCACTCAAATTGGGAATATTTGTTATTTCTTCCGGGGAAATGATAATGGGTATAGCTTTTTATTTCCTGTAAGTCACCTTTGGAATTTAACCGATTATCTTGGGGGAAGGGGGTTGCTTTAAATGTTTCTGCTGAATCAGCACCCATTCGATGATTGAGAACTGTATCCGCATACACATTTATCTGGGAATTATGCAGCGATTTGATGGCATCCAAATATTGCTGACGGGTTCCATACTTAGTCCGAATTGAACCTTTTTGGTCAAATTCACCTAAGTCGAATAAATCGTAAACCCCATAGCCAACATCACTTTTTCCCGCAAGTCCTTTGTATGCGGGAGGTAGCCAAATCGCAGTAAAGCCGGAGTTTTCTAATTCCTCAGCTTTTTTACTTACCTCATCCCAGAATGTTCCATTGTCAGAAATATACCAATGGAAGTATTGCATTATTGTGCCATTTACACACGCCATAGTTCGCCATTCACATAAATATGATGGCATCATCTGCGACAGTAGGGGCATCCGTCAAGCGATTAACTTAATCATCAAAAAATTGCTAAAAGCTAAGAGCTAATCGTTAATAAATCAACCTCAAACCTTTCTCCAGATTTAGGTTCGGCAACTTTTGTCGTCAATTTTTTATCTGCGATCGCACTTCGTAAATCCTCTACACCACCGTTCGCACGTAATGCGGAAACTAACAGTCCGGAAAATGTAATATCACCACCCGCAGCAGTATTCATTATTACCTTCGGTTGTAACCACTCAATCAATTCCATTGCACTCTTCATCCCTTTAATGAAGGAACCAAGTAAAATAATTTCTAAATCGATGATGGGAGTGACGACTACATCAACAGGGGCAAAGTCTTTTAAGGTTGGTGAATGATACCCGTGTGGCTCGTAATATAGGGTGGTGCTATTGGTTAAATCTTTCAACAAATAGCCATTTTCCAACAGCATTGGACCAATCGGGGAACCGGGAAAGGCTCTAATTTCTAATGTATTGGCAAAATTAAAGGCTTCCCCATGTTCTAAGGTGGTCACTTTTGTGTAACCAAGTTTTTGCACGACTTTTGCGGCATTGGGAGAAGCGATAACTGGAATATTGCGATCGAGTTTTGCCAATGTTGGTGGATGAGCATGGTCTTCTAAACCTTGAGATAGTAAAATCAGGTCTATGTTTTCTGGGATGGGATGTTGGGAATTTCGCTCTCCTTTAAAGAACCAAGGTGCGTTACCGAATACTAATGAACCCACTAACCAAGGATCGAGCAGAATACGCTGATTCCCCATTTCAATTAGCCAAGAGTTACTATCGAGCCAAGTCAAATACATACTGTTTTGGTTTAGTTCTATTAAAGACACTGTAACGTTATGTTAAGTAAATATATTATTCAAAAGTTTGACACTCCTCACCGATGAATCGGGAGGATTCTTCTTTCAGCGAGTACACTTACTGACATAGGCTTTCACCAACATCAATAGAGGTGTCCTCTCCAGAAGCGTTTCCTACGTCCAGCGCAGATCTTCCGGTGTGCCCCACCGTAGACAGTCCTTTATTTAGAATATTGATAGCAGCATTCTCATCTCTATCTAGGACACATCCGCACTGACATACGTGTGTCCTAGTCGATAGAGATTTCTTAACAATTACGCCACAACTAGAGCATTCTTGGCTTGTGTATGCAGGATTTACAGCTACAGTAGCTCTCCCAAATACCTTGCCAAAATACTCCAGCCAAACCCTAAATTGATACCAGCCTGCATCGCTAATTGACTTAGCTAAACAGTGGTTTTTAACCATGTTCTTCACTCTCAAATCTTCATAGGCGACCAAATCGTTAGATTGGATTACGCACCGCGCCAATTTAATAGCGTAGTCTTTACGTTGCCTACTTATTTTGAGATGGATTTTACTTAACTTAACCCTAGCTTTTCTGCGATTACTAGAAACTTTTACTTTGCGAGAAACCAGTCGTTGTGACCGCTTCATGCTTTTTTCAGCTTGGCGATAGAAACGAGGATTTTCAACTTGCTCGCCATTAGAATCGGTGTAGAAATGGTTCAAACCCATATCTAGTCCAATCGTACTTTTGGTAGGTGAAATCACCTCTTTCCTGTCCACTGAAATGCAAAATTGCACATAGTAGCCATCCGCTTTTTTTACCAACCTCACCCGCTTAATTTGGTCTGGCTGATAGAAGTTTAGGTCACGAGTACCTTTTAACTTCAACTTGCCAATGCCAATTTTATCGGTGATGGTGATTGATTTACGATCTTCTGCCAACTTGATGAACTCAGCCGGACGGTCGCCCCTCCGACTGGTCTTCAAAACCGTGCTTGAGATTTTCACCTCACACGGCTCCTCAACAATTTGGTCTGTTGTCATAGACACCTTACGTCTTTCTTATCGATGCTGCCATCATCTGACGTTTTCTTATCGTGGCAATGTCGGTGTAATAGCTGCCAGTTTTTATATTCGTCTTTACCACCCAAAGATTTGGGGGTGATATGGTCGATTTCTAGCAGGTCGTCAGTTTTGAAGAATAACCCACAGTATGGGCATTTTCCCTTTTGCTTTTTAAGTAGAATTGCTACTTTAGTGGGCGTTTCGGGGTGTTCTCCCTTCCTAGTTGCCCAATAGACCCAATTTCCATCGTAGGGGCTAGAGTTTACTTTCACTTTTGCGTGTCTTTTGATGGAGGTTTTAGCAGGATTTGCTAATTCCCAACCATCCGGACTCTTAAAGTTCCAGTGTGTTTGCCAATATTTCCTGACAACCCACTTCTTACCCTTTCTGGGGTGTCTGCGGCTAGCCCACACCAGTAGTCTTTTAAATAGCAGGTGTCCAATTGTATCGAACGTTTCCTGGCTGACTACTGTTGAATAGTAGTTGCACCATCCCCTGATAACAGGATTTAGTTTCTGTATTAGGAGACTTTGAGGTAAGGCTATGTGAGCCTCAATGATTTCTACTAATTTCTTGTAATGGAGCTTTGCCTTTTCCTTTGCAGGTGTGATGATAGTTTTGAAGCCTAATATTTGTTTCCTGGGATTTTTCGCCGAATTATGTTTTCCTGCCTTATGTTGGCAGATGTTAAATCCTAAGAATTCAAATCCAGCTATGCCTTCTACTTTTTCAAGTGTATGGGCTATCCGGGTTTTACTTGGCTTCAATTCTAAACCCATGTCTAGTAGCCATTCTTCGGTAATTCGTCTGCATTCTTGGATAACGGATAAGTCTCGGTGGAGAATTAGAAAATCATCGGCATATCTAATAACCTCTGGTTTCCAACTTCCATTGGTGTATCTAATTCCGTTTACTTTGATGAATTCGGGATAACTTTCCCTAATTTTTGTTTCCAATCCATGCAAGGCGATATTGGCAAGAAGCGGCGAAATTACCCCACCTTGGGGAGTTCCTTCTTTCGTAGGAAATAGGGTTCCCTTTTCTATTACCCCAGACTTGAGCCATGCTTTAATAACACGCCTGAATTTGGGGAATGTGCCAATTTTCCTTAGAAGTGCTTCATGGTTGATTTGGTCAAAGCATTTAGATATATCCGCGTCAAGAGCGTATTTTGGTACGAACCTAATGCTGTTAAATATTGCTGCAACCGCATCATGACATGAGCGCCCCGGTCTGAAGCCATAGCTGTTTTCTTCAAATTTGGCTTCCCATTCAGGTTCCAAAGCAAGTTTGGCTACGGCTTGTAATGCCCTGTCGTTCATTGTTGGGATTCCAAGTGGTCTTGTTTCCGTTGTTCCGGGTTTGGGAATCCTCACCCTTCTCGTTGGTTTGACCTTATGGTTAAGCTCAAGATTGGAAACTAATGTCAACCTTTGTTCAGGAGTTAATAATTTTACTCCATCTATTCCGGCTGTCTTTTTTCCTTGATTATCCTGAGTAACCCGACGAACTGCAAGACATTTTGCAGACCAGGATTTCATCAACAGACGTTGGAGTCTATGGACTGTCTTGACATCACCACGATTAGAGGCTTGATAAATCCGCCTTTGGAGCTTGAAAATATTCTTCTCTAACTTTCGCCAGGGAATATTTTTCCATTCATACATCGGTTGTAACGCCGTGTTCATGACTTTTTCACTCTAATTGGTAGCTTTATCTTCCAAACTGTCGTGTCTCCGTCTGCTTATCTCTTGCATTACCAAGAGCTTTTGCTTCTGAGACAATCCTGCCCTCATAGTGCTTGCAGTTGATACCTACTCAGGAAATCGACCTTTCCTGAGAGCTATTATGAGGATTATTTCGTTCCTAATAATCGTTTTGACGCTGTGTTTAGGGTGGTACTATTCGCCGGGTTTATTGAGGGTGAATGCCAGTCGCGGTTGGAAACGCTGACCCCATGTATCCTTTGCCTTTTGGCTCCAGCTTATCAGCCTTATTTAGCTGGTTAACTTTAACGACGATTCAAGCGTACCTTCACGTTAGTTACCCGTTTACAGCTTTGCTCGCAGGGATTCCGCATTAGGCTTGCAGTGACCTGCTTTTAACCCTTGCACTCCAGCATTGATAATCAGTCTCCACTGTAGGGTTATGCTGTCATCTCTTCACCAAGAGAGGTAGGAATTTCACCTACATGATTATTAAGTTGTCAATTCCAGTAGTTTTATAGTCTACTTTTCGGAATTGCCCCTCATCCTTGGATAAAATCCATTTCGAGAGAACGAATCGCACCCATCCAGACGTTTTATATTCAACCGAGCGACAATCTTTTTGAAAACTTGGAAAACCTTTCAGTCCCGATATTTTCTTCTTGCAGTTATCGTAGAAACGAGATATCGCAGCCCACGCACGTTCAGCCGCAGCTTGACGAGCCATTGAATTCAAGTTGTTCGCAAACGGAAACTCTTTAGCCAGAATGGCACACTGCTTACTCAATTCGTACTTGCCAACTTTCGGGTTATCCATCCAATAGCGGATGCACTTATTCCGAATAAATTGGGTAGCGCGAATCGCTTCGTCAATCGCGACAAACTGGGCTGATTTGGCGTATGCTCGAAACTCAAAAACTAACATGAGGCTGTTAAATCTTACTCTGATATCTTAGCGTAAGCTATTTAAATATCCAAGTACTATTTTGAGCGCAGATGGTGCCTCTTAGCCGTGGAATCGCTTTCAGGCGGCGCGAGCTTTGAGGGGAAGCTTCCCCCTCAAACGTCGCTTACTAAAGTCGCAGCAGCGTTCATCCCCGCGCCTGAAGTCGGGGGCTTTCGGTAAGTGTAAGTGGTTGACTTAAAGCAGTAAGAAGCTGCCAGGTGGTTTAGCTTTAGCCACTTTTACAGGTCATTGTCTCAAGCTCAAGGATAAAATGATTCGATTTCCGCTTGGTAGTTTGGTTAAAACATAGTTTGGAATTGATGCTTTTTATTTGCCGATGCCGTTAAACTTAGGCTTTCAATCAATTAGAGAAGTTAGAATACTGTATCGAAACAAATGTTTTTATACCGAATTTGTTTACCAAACTGAAAAAATTACCATTCAAGTTGATAAATCTAAGGTTCTCGGTATTGACCACGGGTTAAATAACTGGCTAACTTGCGTCTCTCAGGTTGGTAGATAATTTTTGGATTTTGGATTGACAAAAAATTATACTTTTACTTAGATTTTTTATTTTTATTTGTATCCTATTTTTCACATATTTACGCATATTCTAGGAATCTAGCAGCAGTTATAACTTATAAGTTTGAAATTATTGATTTTGAACTCTAACTTCCGCTTTATATCTTCTGATATACGAAGGTTATTTATAAACATAACTCTTGATACATATAAGATTCTGTGTATTCAGTTTACTATCATACTTATCTACAAATAATTACTAATTTTTTATCTATTAGTAAAAAATTAATAAAGTTTTCCTAATCTATGCATTGAAAATTACCTTTTTTTTTTCTAAATTAGCAAATACTGAATTAATGGAAAAGCCGTAAGAATAAAGTAGTAAGTAAAAGTGATAATGTTATGAAAAAAAATATACAAAAACAGACTGCAACTGAAGTAAGTATTAATAGTTCTAACGTTACTACTAGCAATAAAAAGACTGAAAATATCGAAATTAATGATGCTAATCAACATCAGGTTAATTTGCAAAATACGACTATTGCCTTAGCTGGAAATCTACTCGCATTTATCTTATTTTGGACTGGTCTCTTGGCGATTTTATCAAAAATGAGAATATCTTTTCAAAATCGCAAAACTCCTATTTCTACAGATACAGATAGTAACTTACCTTGTTCTAAATGTAAGTTTTTCTCCCATAGCCATTATCTCAGGTGTGCGGTTAATCCTTCGACTGTGTTGACACCAGAAGCAACAAATTGTGCTGATTATAGTTCCCACGAGCAAGGGGAAATAATTAATAAAAAATAAATACTTTTGAAGTAATAGTCAGGTTGTACGGGAATTTGGAATTGAGTTGTGGGGGAATCCATCTACTAGAGTCTAGCGTTAGATTTGCTAGTGTAAGGATAATAGAATTATGCTGACACGATTTAGATGTATTCGTTAGAAATATTTTTGTAACTATTCCCCGCACTCAGGATGTAGAATAATGACTAATTCCGAGAATAACAAGTCAATTCGCTTATATAGCCAAGAAGACATACAGCAGATTCTTCACCTTGCGATCGCACGTCAAGTTGACAATGATGATAAGGAATTTTCCTACGAACAGTTATTGGAAATCGCGAATGAGTTGGAAATTGCTCCAGAATCGCTGAAGTTGGCTGAGACTGATTGGTTATCTAAGCAAAGTGAGACTCAACAGCGTTTAGCTTTTGACGAATTTCGCCAAAAACGCTTTAAAAAACGTTTGGGTAATTATGCTATTTTTAATGGTTTTCTGATATTAATCGATTTTATTGGCGGTTTGAGCATTTCTTGGTCACTTTATCCTTTGTCATTTTTTATTTTCATAATTGGATTGGAAGCTTGGAATATTTTTAATGCTAAAGGTAATGATTACGAAATTGCTTTCCAGAAGTGGAACCGCAGACACATGATGAAGAAGTCATTTAACAATTTGGTGAATAAGTTTCTGAAAGCGGCAATTGGGTAATATGCTACGGAAAAGACAACTCCATCGCATACAGCAGATTGCAATTAGACATCGACCGAATTTAATTATGCATTACCAGAAAACCTTAATAACTTCAGTTCTGAGTTTAAAGCTCGGTAAAGATAAATAATTATACTGAGACTGCTTGCACCGAGGTATAAAAATTCCTTGTTTCAATCCCACTCTTTTAAGGGTGGGTACTTCTTCCTTCGTGAATTTATTCTCCAAAACTGACTCCTTCGTTATCGCGAATAAACTCAACCAACCAATCTTTGACGCTGCGGGTAGCTCGACAGTCGTCTTCATTGTAACGTTGGATAATTTCGAGTAAAGCGCGATCGCCTGTTTGTAACCATTGGTCGTACCAGTAAATACACTTAGCTCCACTCGCTTCACTATCACGCCATTCAAAACCTAACCACTTTGCGATCGCTTTTAGTGCATAGCTTTCAATTGGTAAGGTAACGCTTCTTAGGAATTCTTCATAGACATCGACAAAGCGACTCAGTACGGGTAAAACGGAGGAATAAGGGGTTCGATATAATTTAGCTAATCGTTTGACGGTATCAAACTCATAAACGCAAAATGGTAAATAGGAGCATCGGGATAGCGATTTACTAAGTCCAAAAACTGCTGCCAAACACTTTCTTCTTCTTTGATATTTTCGGCAAGAAAAGAATGAAATTCTTCGGTTTTCGCTTGTTTATCAATTACTAAAACTCCCAATAAATAATTCAAATTTAAATCGGGTTGGGCTTCAATATCAAAATATAATTCAATTTGGGCAGGAGCATGAATATCTCTAATAGCAATTTGATTTGGACGCAATGTAGATAAACTAATATATCTCCGTTCAATAACCGCTTCGTCTTCATCTTCTTCAATTCCCCTTTTCGGTAATAATCGAGGCAGAAGTAAAGGACGATTTTCAACAATAGATTTAGCTTGCATCACAATTTTAGCCGCAACTAAAGTATCAAATCCCGGCAAATTCTCTAAATCAAGTGGATTCATCTTTGCCAGAGATTCGGGGGAAGTAATGTCTAAAGCTTGAAGTTGAGTATAACGAACTGGTGTCACACCAGGTAATAGCGACAAATGCCGTTGTTTTTTAGCCACTTCGTAACAAGTGGTATACCAATGACATAAATTACATTTTTGCCGAGAAATAAATACTTCGGGGGCAGTTTCTTCTGCCAAATTTTGCACACATTCCAATAGAATGCGCTGCATTTGTAGCATCCAACGTCGCAAATCTACTGGATAACCTACTTCTTTTCCACGTAACATCAACCAAGCTGCTTGTGGTTCTAAATCTTGGACTATCCCCAATATTTGAGCATGGTATGCAACAACAACCTGATAGTCTTGTTTCGGACGTTTACCAAGTTCAATTGACGCAGGAATATACATCCAATCACCAAACTGGGATTTACCGGGTTGTTTAATTAGTAAATCGGGACAGCTAATTAATGTGTGTTCTTGTCCAACTAAAATATCCAGTTGCGGATTAATTTGATTAGTAAAATTAGAATTACTGAAACTAGAACTACTTAAATTAGAATCAGTTGAATTAGTAACTTCCAGAGAAGATGATAAGTTACTCTGAAGTTGAGAATTAGGAGAAAGACTATTATTAGAATTAACTAATGTATCTGCGTTGGCGGTAGTGGCAACTTGTAATTTATCTTGTTCGTTAATCTCCACATCCGTAATTTCCAAGGATTCCAAACTACTTAGGGGTAGAGAATACCATTGAATATCAGAAAAATTAGCGACAAGCACACCCTGATAAATACAATCGACACCTTGCTGCATCAAATCTAGAGTCGCAGTTGCACCTGCACGCCAATCACGGTGGGGATAGGCTGGTTGGGTATAATTTTTATCTTTGAGGATATTTTTTTGATGGATAATTTTATCTTGTTGAAGTTTAATCAACAAATCAGTCGGTTTATCGCGCTGCGAGCGATCGCCGTGGATATCTAAAAACGGTCGGCGTTTGCAGCGTTGGTATTGCAGCAGCAGGTCGGCATTTATTAACATTCTTCTAAGCTAGCAAACAATTAGCAATAATCGAAGTAACTCATACAACTTAAAATCAATGTTGCTAAACTTACATTAATTCTCGTACGCGAATAAAATTCGCAATGCCCCATGCCCCAATTCCCATATAACCATGAACCATCGCACATTATTTCCAGCTTTAGCAAACAAGTCTTATTTTAATTATGGCGGACAGGGACCAATGCCGCAGATGGCGATGGAAGCAATTATGCGATCGCATGTGCAGATGCAGGAATTGGGACCATTTGGGAATGGGGTTGTTCCTTGGATGAGCGAACAAACCGAACTGGTCAGAAATGCGATCGCATCCCATATCAACACCAAACCGGAAACAATCACCCTAACTGAAAATGTCACCGTTGGTTGTAACATTGCCATGTGGGGTATAGATTGGAAACCAGGCGATCGCTTATTGCTGACGGATTGCGAACACCATGCTGTAATTGCGATCGCGCAAACCCTAAAACATCGTTTTGGCATAGAAGTGGCGACTTGTCCAATCCTGAACACAAGTAACCCAATTGATGCGATCGCTCAACATCTCACTCCCCATACTCGCTTACTTGTGGTCAGCCATATTCTCTGGAATACAGGACAGGTTTTAGACTTGGAAAAAATCTCACAAATCTGTCATCAAAATAATACGCTGCTATTAGTAGATGCGGCACAGTCCTTTGGTTCAATGCCCCTTGATATGAATCAATTAAATGTAGATTTCTACGCATTTACGGGGCATAAATGGATGTGTGGTGCTGCTGGTTTGGGTGGGTTGTATGTACGTCCTCAAGCCAAAGATAAGTTACTACCAACATTTGTGGGTTGGCGTAGTGTGACTACTAATACACGAGGAGATATTAAAAATTTTCAACCTGATGGACGCAGTTATGAAATTGCAACTTCTAATTATGCATTATTTGCAGGCTTAAAGGTGGCAATAGATATTCATGAGCAATGGGGAAATATTCAATCTCGCTACGAAAAAATACTTAAAAATAGTAAATATTTGTGGGATAAGTTACAGAAAATATCAAAAATTAAATGTTTGCTATCCTCACCACCTGAAAGCGGTTTAGTCTCATTTCAACTTACAAACTTGGAACCGGGAAGCAGCCAAAAATTAGTTAACTTACTCGAATCCCAAGGAATATTCACTCGAACCATTGCCAACCCCGATTGTATTCGTGCTTGCGTCCATTATTTCACCTTAGAATCGGAAAGCGATCGCTTGGTTGAGGCTATTATTCGGGAAATTGGTGTTTAAGGTTAGGAGTCAGGAGTCAGAAATTCAAGAGTCAGGAGTCAGGAGTCAGAAATTTAAGAGTCAGGAGTCAGGAGTTGGAATATCTTACTTTTTTGTATGCTACAGGAATTTAATTCTGTGGGAAGATGCGGATTTAGCTTGCTTCTGTACAAAAGTCTAAATTGGCTTAACTCCCCAACTTAATTTATTCTGATTACTGATTACTGATTACTGACTCCTGATTACTGACTCCTGACTACCGATTACTGATTACTGATTACTGTATTACTGACTCCTGATCTGACTCATGATCTGATAGCTATAGCTGATCACTACGATCTGATTACTGATTAGAGTATA
>JAAUPE010000167.1 GCA_012034595.1 Calothrix sp. CSU_2_0
GGATTTTAGATTTGGATTTTGGATTTTGGATTTTGGATTTTAGATTTTGGATTTTGGATTTTGGATACATTCGCTGTCGCTCAGTACAAGCTTTGGATTTTGAATTTTGGTGTGATAACAATTTGAAGAAATAACGTGATAGATGGTCTGTAGGGATAAAGCGCATTGCAAAATCCCTACAATACAGGCGATTCTGGTAGGTGTGTATATTCAGCTTTTCCTGCCAATGCGTAACTCCATAGATTATTCTTCAGATTTTATTTATAAACACCCTCTTACACGTAAGTAGAGAAAAATGCGACACAACTAGTAATTCTTAACTTTCGACCTTTTGTAGCATTCATAACTTATAAAAATAATTCAGAAACGCTATATTGAAGATGCTTTAATACATAAAAAAATATTTTTGTATTGAAACTCACAAAAATAGATGAAGTTTTTGCAGATTAAATAACTAAAAAAAAATAATTAGAAAAAATGACTTTTAAAAATAAATTTATCCTGCTACAGTCCGAATAAGCCGATTTCCGTAAGGCTTGATTTTTCTACAATGTCAAAACAATCCAAATTAAAAAAATCAAAAATCTGCCAAACTGGCAACAGTAGTTAATCAATTTTGTTATTTATTGATGTACCAGGTGTTTTATTTTTATATTGGTATCTACCTGTCGAAAACAGCAAACACTCAATCAACACTCAACTAAGAGTGTAATTAGAAAAAACCAACGCATCAGTAGAACAAAATCCGCAAAATGTATTGTTGAAGTCTTTAAAAAAAAGAAATTGCGTGCTAATAAAGCGGATTAGAACTACAAAAAGATTCATCAGTAAAGTAATAATAATTATCGCTGTCGGAACATGATAGGTCAGTTACTAGCAGGACATTATAAAGTCCTTAAAGTGTTAGGTGAGGGGGGATTTGGACAAACCTACATTGTTGAGGATATTCATCTTCCCGGTCATCCGCAGTGCGTTCTCAAACATATCAAACCCACCAGTTCCGATCCGCAAGTCTTAGAAACTTCCAGAAGACTGTTTCAGCGTGAAGCGGAAATTCTTCAAAAACTGGGTGATACCCTCAAAGAATCACTACGTCAGTGCAACCAAATACCCAAAATACCCAGGTTGCTAGCTTACTTTGAAGAGAACCAAGAATTTTACTTGGTTCAAGAATTTATTCGAGGACACACACTCAGTCACGAACTCACATCCGGGCAGAAATGGACTGAAGGGCAAGTCACCAAAATGCTGACTGAGATACTCAGTATTTTGGAAATTGTCCACAACCACGGGGTCATACATCGCGATATCAAGCCTGATAATATTATTAGGCGCGAATCCGACAGTCAATTAGTTTTAATTGATTTTGGCGCGATTAAGCAACTACGAAACCCAACACTAGTAGGACAAGCACAGCAACGAGTGACGATCGCAGTTGGAACTCCTGGTTATATGCCTTCCGAACAAATCCGACGTTTACCGCGATCGAGCAGCGATATCTACGCTTTGGGAATGATGGGTATCCAAGCAATTACCGGAATCAACCCCTGCGAACTTCAGGATGACCCCAATACAGGGGAATTTGTTTGGCAACACCTAAATCCTGTCACACCGGGATTAGCTGCGGTATTGACCAAAATGACCCGTTATCATTTCAAAGACCGTTATCAGACGGCAACAGAAGCACTACAAGCAATACGAGAATTACAGAATTTAGTTGAAGCTCCCACTGTCACCCCAATGACAGCATCCCCAAGCTATCACTCAATCGACCATCAATCAACAAATCAATCAACAAATTATCACACACTACACGAGTTGACATTAGAATGGCACGAAGCCGGAGAAATTAGAACCTGTACAATCGAAGAAAATCAGCACAGTAAAAATTTTGGTCGAATTAGAATCGGACGTGACCCACAAGTGTGCGATATTGTCATTCCAGAAGTCACCGTATCCGCTTTGCACGCAGAAATCTTTTTTAATGGTTTAAAAAATAGATTTTACATCCGTAATTTACGCCAGAAAAACCCTCCGATTGTTGACGGACAAATGCTTTTGGCAGGAGAAATGCCTTTAACAACGGGTAGTAACTTACGCTTAGGCAGACAACAATTTAAAGTCAGTAATATCAACATCAAACAAGTTCCAGTCGAACATATCTTTAGCAGCGAAGACAAAAAAGATGCGATCGCTACAGAAAACTACGAACCCATTACTAAAACAGCACCTCCACAACAAGTAATTCATTCCCAAAGTCAAAAAGTTAAAGCTCAATCAAAACCATCAGTTATTTCACCACTACCCCAGCACAAACCTTTTGTATTAGGAATGGGAATGGCTGCGGTTGTGACAATGGTGGGTGGTTTCGTTTGCCTACAAACAGGCACTATGGGTAAAACCTACTCTAGATATTCCGAACACAACTTCATTACCCAACAACCAAAACTCTGCCGGGTAATTACCCCAACAGGTGGGAATTATATGGCAAAATTGCGTCCCGAACCGCAAACAGAAATTGGGGCTATGAAGCAACTGAGTCCAGGAGAAAAAGTCTTGTTTGTGAAAATTCACGGCGATTTTGTTCAAGTTAGACTTGCTGACGGTACTCAAGGTTGGGTATTTGGCGACCAAATACAGCGCTGCTAGTTATACTTACTAAGATAAGTGATTTTAGTAAACATTAATACATTTACGTCAGGGGTATGGCAATGTCATACCCCTATAAATTTGCTTGCTTGAGCAAGATAATACCAATTTGAAAAATAATTGCGACAGATGGAGTCGCGAAAAGCTTATGCAGTAGATATTTCACAATCCAAAATCGTATAAGCCCATTTTACTTAGATAATAACGACAATCATGCATAAATAATTGATTTTGTCATCCTTCTAAGGTGTGTTTTTAAACTGATGACTCCACACTAGTATTACTTTTAGCTTTTTTGCAAAGAATACTGAGATTCCCTGGCTATCGGTTGCAGCTTCAGTTTTAAACAAATTTCATCTTTGGAACAAAAAATTATTATTAGCTTCTCAGTTTTTATCCTTGAGAGACGGTTTGACTTATGGATAATAGATTATCGTCGGGAATTATCCTGAGAAGCGATGTAGCTTTTGAAGAGCGCAAAATACCAAATCAATCGGAGGGGGAGTATGTCGTTAGAACAAGTTGATGCTTTTTACGATATCGTAGCGTCAGACCAAGGAATTTACGAGCAGTACTATAATGGTTGCTGCATTCGTGGTTTGTTCGGGATTTGGAATTGGGATAAAACGAAGATTGTCAATTTTGCTGCTTCGCTAGGTTTTGAGTTTACGGAAAGCGACCTCGATATGGCATTATTTGAAAGTGGTGCGGGAGCAGTTCAGTATCCTACTAGTTCTCCTAGTTACGAACATGCCCATAGTTATTAAGGTTTTTGGGTAATATTTGGCAAGAATAATCAGCTGTTAATTAATTTCTGGTTTAATAAATACAAAGTTATATCCTAAATATAGAGACGTTACCTGTAGCGTCTCTAATTTGTTTTTTATTACTTGGGTAAATAAATGGGATAAAGAAATCAGAGTAAAGAAATCAGAGTAAAGAAATCAGAATAAATAAATGAGAATAAATAAATGAGGGCAAACAGCCCTATCGGGTGCGTCAGTTTGATGGGACGGAAACCGACCCCATCAACTGACTTACCGTTTGCCCCTACGTATCTTCGTGAACCTTCATATCATGTCTTTTTACACCATTAACCAATAATGAAAGATTTTTTCTTGATTAAATATGCACCGGAAATTTTACAACGAACGGGAGAACATTTATTTTTAGTCACAATTTCAATTGCGATCGCGACACTTGTAGGTATTCCATTAGGCATTTTAATTACCCGTAAAAATAGCCTACGCCAGCCGATTCTGGGGATTGCTAATATTTTACAAACAATTCCTAGTTTAGCTTTATTTGGTTTGTTGATTCCTGTTCCTTATATTGGGGGAATTGGTGCGACTCCAGCAATTGTGGCATTAACTTTGTACTCTTTACTACCGATTATTCGGAATACATATACGGGAATAATTGGGGTTGATGCGGCAATACGGGAAGCGGGGCAAGGAATGGGGATGAGCGATCGCCAAATTTTATTGCAAGTAGAAATACCCCTAGCAATTGGTGTTATTTTAGCTGGTGTACGGGTAGCAACGGTAATTGCGATTGGGATTGCTACAATTGCCGCAGCCATTGGTGCAGGTGGTTTGGGAGTGTTTATTTTTCGGGGAATTGCGGTGGTTAATAATAATTTACTGTTAGCTGGTGCAGTTCCCGCAGCTGCGATCGCATTACTCGCTGACTTTGCGATCGGTTGGTTGGAAAAACGGTTAACAATACCGGGGAAATAATTTTGGATTTTGGATACGTTCGCTACCCTATGGGAAGCCACTCTGCGAGTGTCTACAGTCAGTACAAGCTATTTTATGCCTAGAATATCCTAATAGTTCTCTCCAATATTTAATTTATATCTGTTTAAAAAGTTATGATAAATATCAAAAAACTTTTATTTTTATGTTGTCTGACTTTGACTTTAATAATAGTAACAACTAGCTGCAATCAAACTCAAACTAGTAGCGGAAATAGAGATATAGTTATTGCCTCAAAAGACTTTACCGAACAAGATATATTAGGGGAATTAATTTCTCAACAAATCGAAGCAACAACGAATTTAAAAGTTGAACGAAAGCCACGTTTAGGAGGTTCTTTTATTTGCCACGAAGCTTTAACAAAGGGTGCGATTGATGGATATATTGAATATAGTGGAACTGCATTTACGACAATTCTTAAACAACCTGTAATTAACGATTCCGAACAAGTTTATCAGCGTCTTAAACAAGGTTATGCCCAAAAGTTTAATCTCGAAGTCATGGAACCATTGGGTTTTGAGAACACCTTTGCGATGATTATACGTGGTGAAGATGCGAAAAAATATAATATCAAAACCCTTTCGGAAGCTGCACAGTATACACCAAAATGGCGTGGTGGTTTTGGTTACGAATTTACCGAGCGTGAAGATGGTTTTCCTGGTTTAGCAAAAACCTATAACTTGCAGTTTCGTCAAAGACCAAGCACAATGAGCCTAGATTTAATTTATCGAGCTTTAACCCAAGGTTTAGTAGATATGGTTGCTGGAAATTCCACCGACGGGCAAATATCGAGATTGGGTTTAGTTGTACTTGAAGATGATAAAAAATATTTTCCTCCATACGCAGCAGTGCCAATTTTTCGCCAAGAAACATTAAAAAAATACCCCGAATTATCTCCGGTAATATCTAAATTAGCAGGGAAGATTACAGCAGATGAAATGCGACAATTAAATTATTTGGTTGAAGGTGAATTACGTGATGTTAAAGATGTTGTCAGTGAGTTTCGGAAAATAAAAAAGTTATAAATACAAGTATAAATATAAATATAAATATATGAAAATGATTCAAATATAGACTTTTTAAGTCGCTCCCCTACCTTTTACGGTGTACACAAGAATTTGATTTTTCTTGATATTTCTAATTACCCCCTTATTAAGGAGGTAATTAGAAATATTATTCTCTCCCTTTAATAAGGGATTAAGGTGGAGTTTTTTATATTCTATTTTTTCCAACGCCAATTAGACTGATTCCATTCATAAATACCGTTAATTTCGTACTCTGCACCATTTTGGAAGCGAACAATACAGCTAGCGAAACAATCTTCAGCATTTTTAGTTTCATCAACTTGAATTACAGTACAGAGAAACCATTCACGCTGACAAGGACCATTTTCTTGCACCCATTCCCATAAAGCATTACAAACTTCAATACGATCGCCCACTTTCAACCGAACCAAATCAAAATGATGGGACTCCAGCCTATCTAACCACTGTACCCCATAGCGTTGGCGAATAAAATGCACCTCGCCAGAATCTTGTCCATGTAACCAATCGTTGAGTAATTGTACTTTCCAAGACATATTTTGGGTTTCTTGAGTTTTTACATATCCCAAAAATACCTGCAATTCGTCTGAGGAAAGCTCGTGTAGTGGATTGCTATCGCAGCCATCATCATAACCATGAACATTAGAGATTCCCCGGTTTTGCTCGACCATTTGCAGTAAAATTTGTCTCTGTTGGTCTGTAAGCGGACAACTTGCTGCATCGCAACGATTAAATGCTGCTTGCAGGGCTGATTCAATCTCATCTGGTGTCATAATTATTTATTACTGACTCAAAGTTTGATTTTAATAAATTTTATAGAAGTGCAACTGTAGTCTTCAATTCCAAAAGAGTAATTTTCCAGCCTTGCTTCAGAGTAAAATTTGTCTATTGGTTGGATTTATTCACGGTGTCTTTTATGCATTTGCGTAAACTTGGAGCGGTTTGTCACCCGACATCGCTTGTGGTTTTATTGTTTACTTGCTTATTTGTAGTCATATCCTGGACTTATAGTCCGAGTGCGATCGCATTAACACAAATACGGCTATTCGATATTTCATACCAGAAATGTCCCTCAGACATTGCAGAGGGTACTGTAACAAGTGGTGGTTCCCCAATGGCTGCAAACTGCTTTCTCGTCACTGGTAAAGCCGAAAATGGCACAAATAAATACGTCTACGATGCGGATATATTTGGACGTATATATGATGCAAATAATGACCCTGTGTTGCAAAATCGAACCCGTCTTGGCTCTATCCCTGAAGTTCCCCCTGGTGTGAGCAACTTCGAGCTAAGAATTTCTGTTGCTGCAAATCAACCCGAACCAATACAGCTTAAACAGTTTAAAGCGGCTGGATTTTCGGCACAAGTACGAAAGTAATTCAATTTTTGATTCTGGATTTCGATATATATTGACCAGTAGGGGCGAACGGCTGTTCGCCCATATAATATTAAGAACATTCGCCCATATAATATTGGGGACGTTCGCCCATACAATATTGGGGATAAGCGATAACCTTCGCGATCGCATCCAAATTGCACAACCCAAAACTTACAAATATTTTTGTGCGGTCATCTTAACCCGCATCTTAAGTCTTAAGCTATGCAAATTAAATTAATCACAAGTTAACTGGGGGTAAAATTCCAGACCAAAATAAAAATTGTAAAGCGAAAATCGCTAGCATTGGGGAAAAATCCATTCCACCCAATGGAGGAACGATAGAACGAAATAAATTTAAATAAGGGTCTGTAATTTGGCTTAAAGCTAAGAATGGCTGATTATACCAATTTACTGTTGGGAACCAAGTCAAAAGAATCCTAATCACCAACAAACCAATGTAAGCAAAGACAATAACTGACAGCGCTCCAGTTAAAAGATCGATTATTGAAGAAACCACTGACAGCGCTTGAGTTAGAAGAAGAATTGGAGAAATCATATATGGTTCGGTTTCCTGAGAAAATATCAACAAATATCTTTATTAATTGATTGTAAACGAACTGATATCGTGCTGTGTGGGTAGGTTTTCCACACTCACGAACATTTTATATTCTGTATTTGGTTGGGAATTGGGGATTGGGGATTGGGCATTGGGCATTGGGCATTGGGCATTGGGCATTGGTTGATAGTTACACTAAGAACTGCTCAAAATTTGACTTTTTAAATGCCTGCTAGTCCCTTTCTTTTATTTGCTTTTAGCGGTGGAGCTAATAGGTAACAGTTCGGAGTATACTGACGCTTTATTCTCCATTCCCTATCCCCTATTCCCCATTCCCCATTCTCCATTCCCCATTCCCTACAACGAAGTTCGCTCGGAAGAACTAGGAGAAGGACTACCGTTAACATTACCTAACTGCTGTCTCACTTCGTCAATAGTGGCATTGAGTTGGGCAATTTTATCTTCGAGCGATCGCCTAGCAGTTTCCATACTCTCGGTATCACTCAATTTCATTGGACGACGTGAATTTGGGGCTTTTTTTGCTTCTGTTGGACGGTTTGTAAGTTGTTGAATTTCTTCTTCATCAATTAACTCATCGCGTCGATTTGCGATTAATGCACCCACAAAACCACCAACTACACTACCGACAATTGCCCCAGCTACAAAGCCTCCAGCAAAACCATCACGTTGACTCATATCTTTAACCCGTCTGACACAACACTGCGACTTCACTCTTATCGATTAACAGCCGCTATCAAGCTCTAGCTGCATGGTAGCTTATGTCCCGAAAATGCGATCGCCCGCATCCCCCAAGCCGGGAACGATAAATCCTTGCTCGTTTACACCCTCATCAATACAAGCCGTGTAAATAATTAAACCAGGGTAAGCCGCACTCAGCTTTTGTAAAGCCTGTGGAGCCGCAACCACACTGATAATTCGCGTCAAAGTTGGGTCTACACCCCGATGTGTCAATTCTGCCATTGTTGCCATAATCGAACCACCCGTTGCTAACATCGGTTCGGTAATCAATACCCTTGTCTGAGGGTCAAATTTTTCTGGCAGCTTATTCAAATAGCATAAAGGTTCCAACGTTGCCTCGTCACGTACCAACCCAAGGTGGTAAATTGATGCCAAAGGTAACAAGCCTTGCGCTCCTTCTAGTAGACCCAAGCCAGCCCGCAAAACTGGTACAACAGCAACAGGAACATCAGGATTAATCAATGTTGCTGCCGATTCCGCCAAAGGAGTTTGCACCGTTGTATCAAAAGTTGGCAGCCACTCTCGCGCTGCTTCATAAGTTAGCCATCGTCCTAACTCCGCGATCGCGCTACGAAATAACACGGGAGGAGTGGAAGCATCGCGGGCAACAGCCAACCAATGCTTGATTAGGGGATGAGGTGGGACATAAACACGTAGTTGTAGCGTCATAGCTAGAAATTAAGCAACTCCTCATAGTATAAAAAGTCAACTACCTCAACTTCCCTTTCCAGGTGAGTTATTGGTTTGTAACTCGATTCCACTGCAACTCAAAATACTTTCGACTTTGCGTTCCGACTTCAGCATCTGTTACATGAGGGTGCGTTGACAAGACACCCGTACAATTGGAGATTATAACTAACAACAAATTTACCACCATCAGGATTTCTAATCGAATCGCTTCCGCGCTAGTTTCATTTGTCTTGTTTAAAATACCCGTTTTTCCTATCCCTGGCAGCTAACAATAACACTATCCAAAATATCTAAAATTTTATTGCTAATCTTTTTCATTAACAGTTGACATTTATTCTCAATCATGTTTATATTGTTTACAAGTGTTCTCCTCTCTTTAAGGATCGGCAGACGGGATTAGTCTCAGCAAAGCAGGCTTCTCCCTCTTTTTTTTATTTGGGGATTGGGGATTGGGCATTGTAAATTACGAATTACGAATTACGAATTACAAGTTATGCCCGAATTTGACGCAATTATCATCGGTTCCGGTATCGGTGGGTTAGTAACTGCAACCCAACTAGCTGCCAAGGGTGCAAAAGTAGTTGTACTGGAACGCTACATAATTCCTGGTGGTAGTGCTGGATATTTTGAACGTCAAGGATACCGTTTTGATGTTGGAGCTTCGATGATTTTTGGTTTTGGGCAGCAAGGAACGACTAATTTATTAACTCGTGCTTTAGCTGCTGTTGGTGAAAGTATAGAAACTATTCCCGATCGCGTGCAAATTCACTACCATTTACCGAATGGGTTAGAAGTAAAGGTAGAACGGGATTACCAACAATTTTTACAAAATATCACCGCATATTTTCCCCACGAGCAACAAGGTATTCGTCGCTTCTATGATGAATGTTGGCAGGTGTTTAATTATCTCAACAGCATGGATTTGCTGTCTTTAGAAGAACCCCGTTACTTACTGCGAACATTTTTACAGCATCCATTATCTTGTCTAGGTTTAGCTCGATACTTACCGCTAAATGTGGGAGATATTGCCCGAAAGTATATTAAAGACTCCGATTTGCTCAAATTCATCGACATTGAATGCTATTGTTGGTCAGTTGTTCCCGCAGCAATGACACCGATGATTAATGCGGGGATGGTGTTTTCCGACAGACATTATGGTGGGGTGAATTACCCCAAAGGTGGTGTTGGACAGATTGCCCAAAAGCTTGTTCGAGGTTTAGAGAAAGCTGGAGGTAGAATTATTTACCAAGCCAGGGTGACAAATATTTTACTCGAAAATGGTTGTGCTGTGGGGGTAAAGCTGGCGAGTGGTGAGACTTTCCACGCCAAAAAGATAGTTTCTAATGCGACACGTTGGGATACGTTTGGTAAGTTGATATCACCCAAAGATATCCCGATTAATGAAAATAACTGGCAACAGAGATACAAAAAATCACCAAGTTTTTTAAGTTTGCATATGGGTGTCAAAGCTGAAATTCTGCCAATTGGGACGGAATGCCACCATATTTTGTTGGAAAATTGGGAAAAAATGAGCGATCGCGAAGGAACAATTTTTGTGTCGATCCCGACTTTACTCGATCCAGATTTAGCACCAGTAGGCTATCACATAATTCATGCGTTTACCCCAAATTGGTTAGCGGATTGGCAGGGATTATCCCCAAGTAATTACGATACTCCCTCCAAAAGTTGTGCAAAAGAAGCAGCAGCAGAACGGGTTATTAAACGTTTAGAGAAAATTTTCCCAGGTTTAGATACAGGATTGGATTTCTTGGAAGTGGGAACACCTAGCACCCATCGCAAGTATTTAGGACGGGAAGATGGTACATATGGTCCAATCCCCCGTCGAAAGTTGCCGGGATTATTAAGAATGCCATTTAACCGCACCGCAATTCCTGGATTGTATTGTGTCGGTGATAGTACTTTTCCCGGTCAAGGTTTGAATGCTGTGGCATTTTCGGGATTTGCCTGTGCCCATCGCATCGCCGTGGATTTGAAGCTATGATATTTTTGATCGAAAAAAATATGCGTAACTTGGCAAAAACAGATTTATTGTTTTGGGTTTATCTGACACAATACAAAGGATAGATTAAACGGAAGCCGCTCAGTATTTACAGAACCAGAGGTGAAGAACTAATGGGGCGATTTGAGAACAACCAATCGAGTCAGCACGATAATGACGATGTATCGTCAGATGTTAGTAATGCTCAAAAGAAAATGATTGAGGAATTGCAGACTCTCCAGCAAAGTGTTCTCAAGTCGTTGCAGGAGGATATCCAGCAGCTGCAAACTGAGAAAAATCGTCTTGCTGAGGATGTGCAAAAACTGCAAGTCCAAAAAACGAATTTGCAGCAAGAACAATTAGCTAACGAACATCAAGTTTTGTTAAGGCAGTTGGTGCAAGTTCTGGCAAATCATGTTTCGCTACAACTACAGTCTTCCCTGGAGAATTTGTTTGCGGATGTTGTATTTCGCACTTCTGCCAATGGTACGACTTTATCTGCCAACACCACACCCGAAGCCAGTTTGCAGCAAACCGAGCGCTTATTTGCCTCTTTTAACGGTACAGTTTTATCGACTTTTGAACAACTCCAAGGGGAATTAAGAAATTATCAAAGTAATTTTTCTCAGCAGCTTTCCCGGATGTATGACGAGCAAGAACAAGGGGAAGCGATTTTGGCTGAGTTGGTACATCGTCTGCGTTACGAGTTGGAAAATTCTCCAGCTACAAATTCAACTGTATCAGTTGAGCCAGTTTATCAAGTTGAATCGCAAATTGAACCTCAAATTAACCTTGAAGAAATATTTGAGGTAGAAAATACAATTCCTCCTCAAGGAGCAGTTAGAGAGGATGTTGGAGAATCTTCATCCATAGTAATCGCAAATTCTCCCAACTCAGAAGCAACAGAGGAGGACAATCCCTTTGTCGAAAAAACTATCCCCCCCTATCGTTTTCCCGACACTGTAATTCCCAATCCCCTAACCCGTGCCCAACTCGATGCGGAGTTAGAAGCAAATGAACCAGTTAGGGAGCGTAATGTAGTTATAAATCCCCCTCCCATTCCCACAAAAAGCGCAAGACAAACAGAAAATAAGCGATTCTCCACAGGGGATGCTTCCCAATCCAAACATACTAAAAACTCTTCATGGTTAACTGGTGGTTTAGTAATGGTGATGCTGTCGCTCGTCGCTTCAGCGCTTTACAATGTCTCCGTTCGAGCCATGTTTTTCCCGCGATCGCAGATTTTGGGTGTTTTTGATGTTCAGCAATTAATATCCCCGACTTTAGGGAATTGTCTGTTAATTTTAATGCTGCGGATGCTAGTAGTTGTACCATTGATGCTGGTGCTAGCTCCAATCATGCATCCTTGGATCTGGCAAGATATCAGTGCTTTGGCGAATTCGCTGCGCCGGAATTCTCAAAAGCCCCATCTACAACAAGTAAATTCGACCCCAAATATTACCAAACCCTTACTGATACTTGCAGTTGTTAGCGGATTTTTCTTATTTTTATCCCAACTGTTAATTTACCTAGCAATTGGACAGGTCGCAACCGGAATTGCGATCGCACTTTTCTTTATTTACCCGATTGTTAGTGGATTCCTGGCTTGGTTATTATTCAAAAGCGAACATCGACAACTTCCCACATTATTCCACATTAGTGCGATCGCTTGTATTTGTTTTGGTGAATTACTCGTTTTCAGCAGTACGGGGAACGGGAATACATCTGCTGGTGCAACTGCGGCGATTTTATCAGGAATCTCATTCGCCATCTACATCATTCTCACCCGCATTTGTGCCGCCAAAATCCATCCCGTTACTTTTACCCTACTCAACTTCACCACAATGTTGGTGTTCTGCTTGATTGGGTTAATCATTCCTTTACCCAGCAACTTAGGTGTACAAATTAACAATACTAATTTACTAGAGTTGGTTTTAACAGCATTCATTTTAGGGGTTCTGACCTTATCTGGTTACATCCTCAATAACCTTGGTGTGCGTAAATTTGGAGCAACTCGTTCGGCAATTATTGGAGCCACATTACCCGCAATTACAGTCATTTTCGCTGGTTTAATTATCCAAGAAAATCCACCCATAATTCAGCTAATAGGAGTATGGATTGTCACATTAGGAACCGTCGCTTTCAATCTAGAGAAAATACGCGATCGGCTCAAAAGTCACAAAAATATTTAGTCAGGTTTGCTCTCATTCCCTTCATCAGACTAGATATTTTTTATTTTCTATCTATTGTTGGGATACCTGCCCCACAAGATAATTTGGGACATTTTAAAATTGGAAGTTCCCAACTTGTGTGTTTTACACCGTAGCTGTATTTTGCCTTTTTGAGGACAATGTATTATTTGAAACACAAAATTCAAATTATACGTGGTAATATTCTGGAAAATTTTCCAAAAAATACAAGAGTATGAAATGTGTCAACCATATTTTTGACTGAGTTAAGAATTTTAGCTTTTTGCGACTAAATCTCTTATATTACGGTCAAATATTTTCTTGGAATAGGAAAATAAAATTGAGGCTAATTTTTAGTTAACCTCAGTACGTAAATCTGACTTGCTTCCATTCCTCTTTTACCATTCAGATTTTGTCAACGACAGCAAGAAACCAGACCTCTTTGTTATGTCAGCAATGCATAATATTCTGGCGATCGAGTTTCATGTAATTGTTACACACTCACAAATGGGACAAATTTGACGGACTGATGCTATGTGTAAAGATTTTACCGACTGCAAGATTAGGTACAAAAAGCTGTAATCTAAAGCTATGAAGGCAATTTTGCGACATAGGTAATTTGGTTAATTTGCAAGAAAATACTGATAAATTCTTGATTAAGACTACCAATAATACCCATATTTAACGCATAATAGATTATCTAAAGTGAACACATTGCCTTCAGTCGGGTGTATACTACTTACTTTCGTATAACTGAAAACTTGTAAACGTGCTATTCATCTGTCTGTAATATGAGTAACGACATCGATCTGATCAAACGTCTAGGCCCCAGTGCGATGGATCAGATCATGCTTTATCTGGCTTTTAGTGCCATGCGGACGAGTGGGCACAGGCATGGGGCGTTTTTAGATGCAGCCGCAACCGCAGCCAAATGTGCTATTTACATGACTTATTTGGAACAGGGGCAAAACCTGCGAATGACAGGACACCTGCACCATCTCGAACCAAAGCGTGTGAAAGCGATTGTTGAGGAAGTCAGACAAGCACTAACAGAAGGTAAACTGCTGAAGATGTTGGGTTCACAAGAGCCTCGCTATCTGATTCAATTACCTTATGTATGGATGGAGAAATTTCCTTGGCAACCGGGACGTTCTCGGATTCCTGGCACTAGTTTGACGAGCGAAGAAAAAAGGCAAATCGAGCAGAAATTGCCCGAAAATTTACCTGATGCTCAGTTAATCAGTTCCTTTGAATTTTTAGAATTGATTGAGTTTCTCCACAAGCGATCGCAAGAAGATTTACCCTTGCAGCATCATATGCTGTTGAGTGAAGCCCTAGCCGAACATATCAAACGTCGTTTGCTATACTCAGGCACGGTAACGCGGATTGACTCACCCTGGGGAATGCCTTTCTATGCCTTAACTCGTCCGTATTATGCACCTGCGGACGACCAAGAGCGTACTTACATCATGGTAGAAGACACCGCTCGGTATTTTCGCATGATGCGCGACTGGGCAGAACGTCGTCCTAATTCGATGCGTGTCTTGGAGGAATTAGATATCCCCTCCGAAAAGATACAGCAGGCTATCGAAGAATTGGATGAAATTATCCGAGCTTGGGCTGATAAATATCACCAAGTCGATGGTATGCCGATGATGTTACAAATGGTTTTTGGTAAGCAAGAAGATTAATAAATCGAGCGATTAGCCTGATAATATTAGCTCTTGGTCTCAAAATATAACTAATCACTACTACATCCAGTCCAAGTCCACCAATGGTAGATTTGGATTTTGGATTTAAAAATTCAAGCAGTGAAGTACTCCGGCTTGCTTCGAGTCAAGCGTATCGCTCATAGAAACAACCATCAACGTTTCGCGTCTCATTCGCCGTTGCCACGTTAGGGATACCGCAAGGATATTCGGGACTAAACCCGATGA
>JAAUPE010000168.1 GCA_012034595.1 Calothrix sp. CSU_2_0
TCCTGCGATACTTCTACTGTCAGTGTGGCAGTTTCTACATGCGGACTCATCATTGTTCCCTGTTAGACTTATATCCCTCTCCGTATTCTCTCTTAGTCTTGTTCAGAAATCAAATAGGAGTCCTATATATAAGGTACAGTCAAACACTCCAAAACCCATATAAAAAAAGCTGTTCTAATTCTGACTCCTGACTCCTGTACTCCTGATTCCTGATATAAATTTATGCTTCAATGACAACGCGGAGATTACCGCGTTTTTTAGTGACACGGCAAGCAGTGGTGTTTCCAGAACGCTCGAACTCCAAATCGAGGATAGTTGGACCAACACGCAAATTATGTAACGATAGACGATTAATCGATTCTGGTAATGCTGGATCGATAATTCTCAGACAGTTATTGGGTGCATCCGGAACTAAATTCACCATCATTTGCAATAATTGGAAAACGCTACCAGTTGCCCAAGCTTGGGGAGTACAAGCGACAGGGTATAGAACTGGAGCATTATCACCCTCCCGTTCGTAACCACAAAACAATTCAGGAGGACGGTGATATGGTTGGACATTAGTCATATCAAACAAACCTTGGAAAACTTCTAATGCTTGGTCGATTAAACCGAGCGATCGCAATCCCATCGCGATCGTTGAGTTATCGTGAGGCCATACGGAGCCAATATGGTATCCCATTGGATTATATGCTGGAGACAAACTGCTCAAAGTACGAATCCCCCAACCGTTGAACATATCGGGCGCTCGCAATCTTTCGGCAACGCTATAAGCTTTTTCTGGTGTAAAAATACCTAATTGTAAACAATGTCCAGGGTTAGAAGTAATACTATCGACATGTTTCCCTTCACCATCCAATGCTAAAGCACAAAAATCTTGGTCTTCCATCCAGAAATCACGATTAAACCGTAGTTTTAAATTTCGTGCTTCCTCCATCCATCGGTCAGCTAAATCCAAGCGCTTCTTCATCCGCGCAATCTCAGCTAATCGTAATTTTGCCGAATACACATAAGCTTGAACCTCACAAAGTGCGATCGCGCCATTTGCTAATTCCCCTTTACGATTAACAATACAATCACCCGAATCTTTCCAACCTTGATTTGCTAAACCCCGCTTAGATTTACGGAAATAACTGAGATACCCCGTATCTCTCATATTCCGATCGATCCAATCCATTCCCGCTAAAGCATGACTCCACAAATTTTCTAAGGTTTCCCCATCATGTGTCCAAGCGTAATATTCCGAATACAGCATCAACCATAACGGAGTCGCATCAACTGTTCCGTAGTAGGGAGTATGGGGAATTTCCTGACAACGTGAAAGTTCCCCAAACCTTAATTCGTGTAAAATTTTCCCCGGTTCTTCTTCCCGCCAATCATCGTCGGTTTTACCTTGATACTTAGCCAATAAAGTCAGTGTCTCTTTGGCAATTTCAGGATTTAACATCAAAGTTTGGGAAGCAGTAATGATTGAATCCCGTCCAAACAAAGTTGAGAACCAAGGTACACCAGCAGATACAGTTTTATGCTTGCCAAAAGATTGGCGCAATAAGTACATATCCTGTTCTGCACGCTCAATCGCTCGATTAAAAATGCTCTTATCAGCACGAATCCGAGTAATTTGCTGTACCCAATGTTGCTCCTCCATCACCTCAGCAGCCTTAGCCTGTCCCAGGGTAACGGGAGCGCTAACAATAGAACTGGATTTATTATTTGTGAGTAGATTAATCCGATAGCCCAACTTTTGCTTTTCATGGGGGGCTAATTCAAACCGCCACAGTGCCGTATAACCTTTAAAATAATCTGGCTGACGATGCTGAAATTTGATCCGTGATTCCATTACCATCCCATCCAAACCCTGATAAGCAAGTATTAAAGATTTTTCTTTAACTTCTGGATTGTGGTGATGTTCGGATAAGTGAGCTTCCCCATGTGGAAGTAAAACCTCCTCGGTAATTGGCTCAACTAACCGTAATAATCGACCGCGATGGGGGCGATCGTGCCCGCGAACTTCAAATAAGTCGGCAAAATCAGCATCAAAGCTGAGACTCAGTTCAAAGTTGATATTGCTGGTGCTGTAATTACATATTTCAATCTCTTCAAACAAAGCGCCATTCAGGGCTATTTCTCGGCGCATCCCAATTGTATCGGGTTGAAGATGGTCTTCAATTCGGGGATTAGTACATAAAATCGATAGGGAGAACCCTTTATCTGCCGTACTGCTCAACAATACTGGGGAATACCCGTTGATTTGCAATTCCAACCGACTCAAAAATCTTGTATCGGAACAGAATAATCCCATACTGGGGTTGCCATCATTGAGGGAACATCCAGAAATATTACCTAAAGTATCCGTAACTAAAAATAAATCGTCATCTTTAACAGTTAGTGTCGGCTGCGGTCTTTGACTGACTACGCAAGGCCATTCAGAAATAGGAATTTGGTCGGCAGGAACAAAGGTTTTACCATCCAGCAAAACCTTTTCCGGCGTTGGTATTGTATCCGGTGTCATCAGCAAATTTCCAGGTGTAACAAGTCTAGATTTTCTTTGTTGATTTTCTTCGTTTAATTAGCGTCAACAGGAAAAAAGGACGCTGTATCAAACTTATTTGAGCCACTCATACAAAAGAAATAAATCCATACAAATGCTGAAGGCATAAGTATAAATCTATGTGTTAATTTTCTGCAAAGAAAGCAAAACTAGTTTTAAGTTTTGTGAACAAAGTTTTGTAGATTCTAACACCGAGTGGAATTTTGGGTAATGGTAAATTTAGGCTGAATTATGCTGAATTATGCTGAATTATCAAGATGACTAAGCTGTTCCACATTTAATTTGCACATAAGACGCGGGCAAGATGCCTGCACTACAAGAATTATACGTTTTTAGGTTATGCAATTTAGACGTGGTTTAGCTTAGTACGAAGAGCCACAAATTTCTAACCATACACTACTTTGCGTATAGTTCAACAAATCTATTTTGGCGTGGTATGGAAAGAAATAGTAGTTGTCTAAAATCAGCTTTAAACTATTAATTCGACTAAATTATATATTTATTTGCAGTACTTGTTTGTGCGATCGCGGCACAATTTTCTTTTCCGAAGACCAGAAAATAGAATTAACCCGCTCCCAACCTTAAGTTAAGAACGGGTCAATAAATCATGACTTGCCGAATATTCGATTTAACCTAATATCATGGTGTATGCTCGTTCATACTCATCAACCATTGATTCGACGCTAAAACGACTAACCACATGTTCCCGACAAGCTTGCCTGTCGAGTTTAGTTGCTTTGGGAACCAGATCGATCATTTCTGCCAGACTATTGCAAACAAACCCCGTTTCTCCGTGGACAATGACTTCAGGAACCGAACCTAAACCCATGCCAACGACGGGTGTTCCAGCTGCCATTGACTCAATCATTACTAAACCAAAAGGTTCGCGCCAATTAATTGGAAATAAAGTTGCGATCGCACCACCGAGCAATTTTATTTTCTCTTCGTGGGAAACTTCACCCAAATACTGAATTTGCTCACCATCGATAAGTGGTTCGACTTGCTCACGGTAGAAGATTTCATCAACAACATCTACTTTGCCTGCCATTTTTAAGGGTAAACCTGTGGCTTGGGCAATTTTAATTGCTTCGATTGGTCCTTTTTCCGGTGAAATTCTGCCGACAAAGGCTAAATAGGCTGGTTGTTCGGGTTCCGATTTGAAGGGGTAAACAGCCGTGTCGATGCCATTATAAACAGTATGCACGTAGTTAAGATCGGGAAGCGGTTGGCGTTGGGCATCACTAATACTAATAAAGTGCTGCTGGGCAAAGCGTTGGAATATTTTTTCGTTTTCTTTTGTAAACGAGCCATGCAAAGTGTGAACGATGGGAGTTTTGATGAGACTTCCCAACCACAAGGCTTGGAAACCGAAATGGGAGTGGACTATATCAAAGTTATGTGAATTTTGATGAATATTCGCAAACTGCATGTACTCATAAACACCAGCCTCTTTGACATTGGGGTCAAGACGTAATGCTTTTGGGTGAACAGATTCGAGTTTGGCTGCTGTGATTGAGTCTCCAGAAGCAAATAGTGTAACTTCGTGACCGCGCCTAACTAATTCGTCAGTTAGTAACTTTAAAACTAGCTCAATACCACCATATCGAAAGGGAGGTACGCGCTCCCACAAAGGAGAAATTTGGGCGATTTTCATATTTCACCTAAATAGGTAAAGTTAGGGATATTAGCAAAAATTTTGAGATTTTAAGCGAGATTTGTTGACAGTTGAATAGAAAACTAAAGTTTATAGTACTGTCTTGATGCTGGTATCTCAATGCTGATATCTCAGAAAATTGGGACAATAATACCTAATCTGATTCCGACATTTATATGTGTGTTTTTCTTGACATAGGCAATATTAACTGAAAATGTTTAACTTAGCAATACGCATATTATTTTAACAAAAGCAAACAAAATGAATATATTCATACTTGCAAAATTAACTTTAATCAGTACAAAACTTTGGTGCTTTTAGTGATTTTATATACTATTTTTTCTAAATAGGTAAAAGTATCACTTACGCTTCTATGTCTTAATTTTGACTCTTTGCAGAAGTTTAACTCAACTCTAAAAGCACATATATCAGCATTATAAAAGTCGTATTAAATTAGAAATACTTAGCGATGTTGTGAGAAATATATTAGTATTAATACTTTCTTAATACAATTAACAAATAAGCACATATTCGTTTTTTAAAATTATAGATAAATTAATTTTTAATAGCTGTGATACAAAGGAATAGTTTTATTTGATAAAAAAGTTAAATGTATTAATTGGACATTTGTGATTACTTTCACGTTCCTAAATCATCCAGACTGGTAATAGTATTTTGGATTTTGGAATTTGCAGAAAATGAGCGGTGAGTCCACTTGGCAGTGTCGGTTTCCGTCCTGCCAAAGTGACGAACCCAGAGGGTGTCGGTTTCCGTCCCGCTCAATTTTCCAAGACAGATTTTGGATTGTGAAATATCTACTGCATAAGCTTTTGGCGACACTATCTGTCGCAATTATGTTTCAAATTTGTGTAAGCTAGCGCAAAAGTCATCCGGCGTGCAAGAATGTTGAATGGTATGCAGCATCCAGATTTGACAATTTTATGATTGGAAAATCTTTACATATCGCAAACATATGTTTAGGTTGAAAGCCCGTTGTAATTTGTACAATGCTAGCTGAGAGATGGTTTTTTTCTGCGATCGCCGCTCTAAAAAGATATACATGAGCATTTCGACGTCGGTACTGAGCGATCTGCTTATTACCCTACCCTACCTGCGACCACAGTTGTACTTCAAGGCTTCGCTGACGGCGCTTTCTCATGCGATGGAAGACCAAGTTTTGGCGGCTACGCTTGAGGAACCATTGGTTATTGCTAGTTTCCAACGCGAGCGTTTTTACCGTCAAGAAGCACATCGCTACCAAAGGCTGGCACAACGAAGTAACCAAATATATGTACTGTCCGCTCCGGAAACGGATTTTTGCAACAAATCAGACTATTACGAAAAAGTTGCTTTTGAACCAGACGATGGCTTGAGTCAAGAGTGGCACTTAGTCGTACTGGCACAAAACTACGCGACTTGTTTGGTTTGCCGAGAGGTTCCCCTTTCCCTCGCCAAGAAGCAGCAGATGCGCGAACTCAGTCCAGCCTTGGATATGGATACATCACGACGGTTTGAGGGAATTTGGACATCAGAAAGAGGTGTTAGTCTCAAAGCTGCAAGTTTGCTGCTCGAACGAATTTTGGTTTATCGACCGGAATTAGTACCCAAAATCGAACAAGCGCGATCGCGTTTTCATCTTGATTTTAATATTGCCTCTAATATTGCCTCTAACCCTGGCTCGAACCGAACTAAAGCCAAAGCCAAGGGCAATACAATTCAACCCGTTCAATCGCAAACTAACGAATATGCCTGCGACATTGACACAGACCCCTTTGTCCAACGTTTAGTCACATATCTACAAGCCAGTCAATACAAGCTCCACAAAGCCTATCGTTCAATTGCGGCTCAAGCACGCAAAGAACGTTTAGTCAATTCAATTACTACGGCAATTAGACGTTCGTTAAACCCGCAAGACGTTCTCCAAGTCGCCGTACAGGAATTGGGTGAAAATTTAGGAGCATGTCGTTGCTTGATTTATCGTGCCCCAGCCACGGATGCCGAAGCAATTATCGAACATGAATACTTAAAGACTGGCATGTTATCGCTGTTAGGGCAAACTTGGCATCTACAAAACAACCCCCTATTTACAGAAATTTTGCAGTCTAGCGAAGGAGTATGCGTTGCCGACACAATGAACGACAGTCGAGTCACAAACTCCCTAGTTTTGTGGAGGCAAGTAGAAAAACTAGGCATTCGTTCGTGGTTGCTCGAACCCGTATTATCCCAAGGGCGCTTATTAGGAGTCATCGAACTACATTATTGTGGCAATTCACCCCACTTGTGGCACGCAGGCGAAATCGACTTAGTAAAAGCGATCGCAACCCAAATCGGGGCAGCACTCATCCAAGCCGAATCATTTGCCAACCTCGAAGAACTCAACATCCAACTCGAAGCCCTCGATCGCACCCGTAGCAACTTGATTGCCATTACTGGGCACGAACTCCGCACTCCACTTTCGACAATTCAAGTTTGCCTAGAAAGTCTTGCCACCGAACCCGACATGCCCGTGGAATTACAGCAAGTGATGTTGAAAACTGCTTTATCAGATTCCGAACGAATGCGAAAGCTAGTGCAAGATTTCTTAACACTTTCCAACTTAGAAAGCGGTCGAGTCGAATGGCATCCAGAATCATTAAGCTTACAAGAATGTATCGATTTATCCTTAAGTCGGGCGCGTAGCCGCTTCACAATGGAGGACTCACCCGAAATCAAAACCGAAATCGCCAAAAATTTGCCCTTAGTTCGGGCTGATGGGGATTGGCTTGTGGAAGTACTATCAAAATTAATCGACAATTCCTGTAAATTTACACCAGCAACAGGAACAATCACAATTAAAGCCAAACGCAACCGCGATCGCATGGTCGAAGTCACTGTCACCGATACGGGGAGAGGAATCGAACCAAACCGTCTGGAGATAGTTTTTGACCGCTTTTACCAGGAAGAAGGAGCATTACGGCGGACAACAGGCGGAACTGGCTTAGGTTTAGCAATTTGCCGCCAAATAGTTAACGGTTGGGGTGGTGAAATCTGGGCAAAATCTACAGGTAAAAATCAAGGTAGTCAATTTCATTTTACAGTCCCCGTTGTCAGTAGAGACGACCCGGCGGGTCGTCTGTACGGGAATGGAGAATAGGAAAATAGAAAGTGGGAGGCAAGAATTTATCCAATTCCCAATCCCCAATCCCCATTTTTCAAACAAACTGTTACAGACTGTGAAAGAATCGGAATATTGCCCCAATGACAGTGTTACGATGCCGTAAAAACGTTGAGTTAAATCGCTATGGCAGAAAAACTTTCTGGACAAATGCCTTTGTTTGGTGGCAGCACTGGCGGCTTGCTAACAAAAGCTGAAGTTGAAGAAAAATACGCAATCACTTGGACTAGCCCTAAAGAGCAAGTCTTTGAAATGCCCACTAGTGGCGCAGCTGTAATGCGTAAAGGTGAGAACCTGCTGTATATCGCTCGTAAAGAGTACGGTATTGCTCTAGGTGGACAACTTCGGAAATTTAAAATAACAGATTATAAAATTTACCGAATTCTCCCCAGTGGTGAAACTACAATGATTCATCCAGCAGACGGCGTATTCCCTGAAAAAGTCAACCAAGGACGCGAGAAAGTACGTTATGTCGATCGCAGGATTGGTAATAATCCCAGCCCAGCCCAAATCAAATTTAGCGGCATGGCTACTCACGACGTTTAACTAAATAACAGTGAGGAGTTAGGGATTGGGAGTTAGGGATTGGGAGTTAGGGGTTAGGAGTTAGGAATAAATGCGGCTTAACTCCAGCTCTTTGCTTCTTTTCTTACGGAAAACTTAAACTATGCTCCTCAACTCGAAGAAGCCCAGTTTATCACCGAATCTAATCCTAAATTCTGACCGAAAATAATGGGATACAAGCCCCGTCCTTCTAGGACGGCTTTTTATTGATTAATTCATCAATGTAATCTCTGAGCTTATTCTGCCACTCTGGGACTCCCTTAAGTGCATCTTTTTGCCCAATTCTTCCTTTAAAACAAATAGGGGATGTATCTAGAGGGTTTTCGCTGGTAAAACCTAATTTATGTTTTTTCTGGAAAGTCATTGCCTAAATCCATATATATGAGTATACTAATAGATATACCATAAAAAAGGAAATCATGAAAGCCAGGTATCAATATCGTTTCTACCCAACAAACCAACAAAAACAACTACTCGCTCAGTTGTTTGGTTGTGTTCGTGTGGTTTGGAACGATGCCTTGGCTATCTGCAAGCAATCGGAAAAATTGCCCTTCGGGTACCCTCCGGGAACGCCAAGGGCGAACGCCACTTTGCCGGAGGGAGAATCCCCTCGGCAAGTGGTCTTACCAAGTAACAACGACTTGCAAAAGTTAGTAATTACTCAAGCAAAGAAAACAGAAGAACGTGTTTGGTTATCTGAAGTTTCTAATATCCCATTGCAACAATCAGTTGCGGATTTGGGAGTTGCCTACAAGAACTTTTTCGACTCCCTAAAAGGGAAACGCAAAGGAAAAAAAATAGGCAGTCCCAAGTTTAAAAAGAAAACTAATCAACAATCAGCACGTTTTAGAATTGGCGGGTTTTCAATTAAAGGTTCGGAGGTCTATCTAGCTAAAATTGGCAATGTTAAACCTATTTGGTCTAGAGAATTACCAGCTTCCCCTACCTCAGTCACAGTAATCAAAGACTGTGAAGCACGCTATTTTCTCAGTTTTGTCGTAGAAGTTGAACCAATTAATATCGATGTCAAGAATCAAAGTATTGGTATTGATTTGGGAATTAAAACTTTTGCTGTAATCAGTAATGGCGAAAAGGCTGAAAGCCCCTATTATTCGGTATTAGACAGGAGAATTCGCAAACTTCAAAAGAAATTAGCACGTCAATCCAAAGGTTCAAATCGCAGAAATAAGACTCGAATTAAAATTGCAAAGCTACACAATCAAATTGCCGATGCTCGTAAAGATTTCTTGCACAAATTATCAACCAAAGTTGTTAGCGAAAACCAAGTTATAGTTTTGGAAGATTTGAATGTGTCAGGAATGGTTAAAAATCGCAAGTTGGCAAGAGCGATTAGCTTGCAAGGGTGGAGAGAATTTAGAACTTTGTGCGATGCTAAATCTGAGAAATTTAACCGAGATTTTCGGGTAATTAGCCGATGGGAGCCAACTAGCCAAACTTGTTCTGAGTGCGGCTATCGATGGGGTAAGCTCGATTTAAAAGTACGTGCGGTTCACTGTTTAAATTGTGGCAGCGAACACGACCGAGATGAAAATGCAGCCAGAAATATAAATACAGTCGGGATAGGGCATTGCCACGACTCTAAATGCACGTCGAGACGGAGTAAAACCACCTCGGTGGTATCTGTCAATGAAGCGTGAAGAATCCCCGTGCGTTCACGCAGGGGAGTATGTCAATCCTCACTGTCATATAAAAATTATGATTTTTCCCGATTTTTCCCAATTCTCAGAATTAGCAAACCAAGGTAATTTTATACCTGTTTATCAAGAATGGGTTGCGGATTTAGATACACCCGTTTCATCTTGGTATAAAGTCTGTGCGGGACAACCCTACAGTTTTTTACTGGAGTCGGTAGAAGGTGGGGAAAAAATTGGACGCTACAGTTTTGTTGGTTGTAATCCATTGTGGGTATTGGAAGCACGGAGCGATCGCACAACTCAAATCCATCGGGATGGTTCCCAGATAAAATTTACAGGGGACCCTTTTACAGCATTAGCACAATGTTTAGAGCCATTTCAACCAGTAAAATTGCCAGAGTTGCCATCGGGAATCGGTGGATTATTTGGATTTTGGGGCTATGAACTGATTAAATGGATTGAACCAAAAGTAGGAATTCATAATCAAGACGATCGCAATATTCCCGATGGTTTATGGATGCAGGTAGATAACCTGTTGATATTTGACCAAGTAAAGCGGAAAATTTGGGCGATCGCATATGCCGATTTACGTCAAAATTTGTTGCTGGATATATCACCCAACAAGAATTTACGCGAAGCTAATATCAAAGCAGCATACGAACAAGCAACAGCGCGGGTTGCCGAAATGGTTAATAAATTATCTTCACCCCTACCACCCGAAAAAACAATTTTAGAATGGACTCCACCTGGAAAGAAAAGGGAAAAAGAAGCAACAAGCGAGGGAATAGGGGAATATCAAAGTAATTTTACGCGGGAAAAATTTTGTCAAAGCGTCGAGAAGGCAAAGGAATATATTAAAGCAGGGGATATTTTTCAAGTTGTAATTTCCCAGCGTTTGACTACTGAGTATAAAGGCGACCCATTTTCACTGTATCGTTCGCTACGCCAAATCAATCCTTCACCCTACATGGCATATTTTAACTTCCAAGACTGGCAAATTATTGGTTCCAGCCCCGAAGTAATGGTCAAAGCCGATCGCAATTTCGAGTCGGAGATAATTGCCACAGTGCGTCCGATTGCGGGAACCCGTCGTCGGGGAAAAACGGCAAAGGAAGATAATGCTTTAGCTGAAGATTTGTTACAAGACCCCAAGGAAATCGCCGAACATGTGATGTTAGTAGACTTGGGTAGAAATGATTTGGGGAGAGTTTGCGAAAGCGGTAGCGTCAAGGTTGATGAATTGATGGTAGTCGAGCGTTATTCCCACGTTATGCATATTGTTAGTAACGTGATTGGGAAACTAGCCTTGGGGAAAACAGCATGGGATTTGATGAAAGCCTGTTTTCCTGCGGGAACCGTGAGCGGAGCGCCAAAAATTCGGGCAATGCAGATAATTAACGAATTGGAACCATCCCGCAGAGGGGTATATGCTGGGGTGTATGGATATTATGACTTTGAAGGACAATTGAATAGTGCGATCGCAATTCGGACGATGGTGGTTCGAGATGGTCAGGTGAGTGTCCAAGCTGGTGCGGGTTTGGTTGCGGATTCGGAACCTCAAAAGGAGTATGAGGAGACTTTGAATAAGGCAAGGGGAATGTTGGAAGCAATACACTGTTTAAGGAGTTAGCGATACAGCTTTATTTAATTTTAGTCACCGAATCCATGTTCAGCAAACCCTAATTAAGACGGAGACTGATTTAATACCCACTTCAACCATTGCCCAATGGAACTAACAGCATTTAAACGCTTTACTCCTGGTACGCGAGAATTTGCTAGTGAGTCAACTGCTGTTAAAGCAGCATATTGCAAACCCAAAAAACTATCAACAGCAGCATAGGGACCACCCAAAGTTATAGCTCCAGCAGCGTGCATTTGAGCTTTTTCGTTTCGCATTTCTACTAATTCAAAATTATTGGCAACTGCAAAACGTCCCAAACTATTTAATGGTAGATGGTAATGCTTAACTAAATCATCAAGTAAGGGACTGGCTTCAACTTTGGCATCGAGTCCGGTTGCATCAATAATAAAATCAGCATCCAAAGTCATTTGTCCAAAGTTTTTTTCTTGAATGTGGGTAATTGTCCGTCCTTGGGAATCGCGTTCGACATTTTTGACTTCACCGAATTGGATATTATACCAGCCCTCATTTATACCTTGTTCGGTGATGCGCTGCCAATCTCCACGGTCTGCGGTGGTTGTTCCTCCCCAATCAGCGAGCAAGGCTTTGCGTTCATCAGGGCTGGCTTTTTCGAGCATAACGCGGAGTTCTCCACTCCAACAAGCTTTAGGCCAGTTAAATGGTTGAAATTCGTAATGATTTTTGACAAGACGCTGTGATTTACCAAATTTGTTACCCATTGGTTTAGGCGATCGCATCAAATGCAAAACACTGATATTACGATTTTTTTTCCTGGCTTCATAAATTCGTTGCACTACCCGCGATGCGACAATTCCCCGTCCTCGAATTAAGACTTTGCCTCCCTGACGTTCGAGTTGCTCATAAACATGGTTATGTTCCTCGTAAGCATTCACAACCGATTTAAAATCCTGATATTTTTCGCGATATGCTTGCAAGTCGGGCAAAAATTGAATAGCTGGATAACCTGTTGCTAAATGCAGATATCGCACGACTAAAAATGCATGGTTCCCTGGTGCGCGAGAATAAGCAACACAATAGCGACCATCATCTGTTTTACGAATACCTCGTACTCTTCCGTAGCGATAAATTTTATCCCAACCAATGCGTTTTGCTTCCCTATCGATTGAGTCAAACACATTCCCCGCACGGGGAGTATAGGTTTCAGCATAGGTCGGTTCGGCAAATACTTGCCACAAATATCGAAAAGATTCATTAAATTTAACTTTAGTAATATCATGCCAAGCTTCGCGCCATGCGTAACTTGGATATCCCCAAATATTATCGGGGCAAGAGTCGGAATTGGATCGTAAACGTTCGTATAAAGGAATTTGCGAATTTAAACATAGACGTTTGTAACGTGCATAAGGTTCTTTCTCTAAACCCAAGGCAATAATTTTCTCGCTTTTGACACCGCAAATTCGTAATAAGTCAACCCATATAAAGCTGCCCAATCCGGCACCAACGGCTAAAAAATCGTATTCATCAACAGGTAAACCCGTTGCGTGAATTGCTTGTACGGGAATGCGTTCTTCCCTAAATATCGGTGGTGGAAAATTGCTGCCGAGTGGTGTTGCTTGTTGAGGCGATCGCCAATTGGGGTCTGGGAGGTTAGTATTTGGATTAAACTCAATTCTGGAATTTTGATTAATTTGATTTGGATTAACTGCGGGAGAATTACCAACAAAAGTTATCGTAATTGCATAGGGTCCAATTTGTAGGGTGTCACCATTTGCGATCGCACTTCGATTTTGACGTTGCCCGTTGATATAAATCCCATTAACACTAACTTGGTCTGTGGCGATAAGCTTGTCTTGTTCCCATTCCAATAAGGTATGATAACGTGATACTTCTTCACTATTTAGTATCATCCGCGCAACACGCTGTCCGTTGTGTTCGACTGGCATTCGCGCAAATTCCCGACCGAAAGTAATCGGTGGACGCAAACGCGGTTCGCGTCGTTCCCCAGTTGCTGGGTCTTCCCAGGTTAGTTGAATTTCTGAGTTATTATTCATTTTCCCCTCTTACCTTCCCCTCTTACTTCTCACAGCAGTCGCTATAAAGAAAATATCAAACAAATACTCCGCGTAACTTTGCGCCTACCTTCGCGTAACTTTGCGTTTAAAAGATAGGTTTTAAAGCCTTTTGATTCGTTTGCTGGTGTCACCATTTTAAATTTGGTTTGGTGTCACCATTTTAAATTTGGTTTGGTGTCACCATTTTAAATTTGGTTTGGTGTCACCAAAACGCTTGCAGCAGCAGCTAGGGATGTCCCACACCATTGACAACCAATCTCTAAATGTTCGTGTGGAGAAACGCGATCGCATCTTGGACATTGTAAACCGTAGCTTGGTTTATGATGCTGAGATAATAACGGCTTTGCGACAACTGGTGTATGTCCAGGTTGCGATCTAAAGTTTACTGGTGGTGGTGAGAGAACTGTTGCTTCGATGGTAGATATCCCCGTAACTTGAATGTTAGTTTGTCCAAGAAGAATCACACTACCTTGATTTAAAGGCTGTTCTCCTCTTGTTAGTCTTCTACCATCAACTACAGAAGGATTTTGTTCTCGTAGATTCCGAATAAAGAATTTTTGTTGCTGAGAATTAAAAAATATTTCTACATGTAAACCTGATACTGTAGGATGACTCAGAACAATGTCGCACCTGAGTGGATCGCGACCGATGCGAACGGTTCCAGGGTTTTTACTTGGTTGTTGTTCGTATATTGTTTGAGTTTTTTCTTGACCTGCATCGTACCACTTAATAGTTAGTGCGCTCATTGTTTCAGCCCAAAGACTCCTGTGATAAATACTTCAAATCTGCCTTGTACGATTCCTAATACATTATTAGGGGTAGTTTAAATATTTAGGGAAAAATTAAAAAGTTATTGATGATTAATGGGAATTGGGCATTGGGAATTGGGCATTGGGGATTGGGTACTTGTACTGAGTTATGTCGAATTATGGGGCATTGGGAATTACCGATCCGAAGCTAATTTGTCTGCAACTCTTGTAGTCTCAGGAAGACGGTATTTAGGAGTACATTTTAAAACGATCGCGATCGCAGTTTGTAAGCTAATTCGATGACCGGGAGAAACATATACTGGTTTAACCCCTGTTCTCGTTCGTAAAGCTGCACCAACTGTTTCACCTCGATATATCAAAGGTTGCCAATTACCTTTTTCTTCAGATAATGGTTCATGTTTGCCAACCAACAGAGATTTTGCAACCCCGATTGTCGGCATATCCAACAATACGCCTAAATGACAAGCTATGCCAAATCTTCGCGGATGGGCTATACCTTGACCGTCACATAAAATAATATCGGGTGTAATTTCTAGCTTGGATAATGCATCAAGTACGGCTGGAATTTCTCGAAACGAAAGGAAACCAGGAATATAAGGAAATGTTGTTGGACGATAGGCAATGCTTGTCTCTTGTACCTCTAAATTTGAGTACTTTAACACCGCTACTGCTGCTCGGCTAACTTTACCATTTTCTTCAAATCCCATATCGACCCCTGCAACAAACTCAATTTCCTGCTTAAGTTTATCTTCGGTTATTACCTCTTTATTTAACTGTTCCTGAATAGCGATCGCATCTTCTTGTGACCATCTTTTAAATTAAAAGTCAAAAGTAAAAAGGTAAAAGAAAGAAGAATATTTCTTTTTATCTTTATCTCAACGGATACAAGCCCCTGAATTGATTCATGGAGAAAGATAAAGATTCCTTGTT
>JAAUPE010000169.1 GCA_012034595.1 Calothrix sp. CSU_2_0
CGAAATATATCATGTCTATCATTTGTGCAATCTTGTTGTTTGATACAACAATAGTAATAACCTTGACGAGACATTAAATCATCGTGCGTACCTTGTTCAACGATCGCACCAGCATCCATCATTAAAATCATATCTGCGTTACGGATTGTTGTGAGACGATGGGTAATAAAAATACTGTTTTGTCTTTAAAAGCTTCGGCTAAATTGCGACAAACCTGTGCTTCTGCGTTATAATCCAACGCACTTGTCGCTTCATCCAAAATCAACATTTGCGGATTTTGCAGTACGGTTCGTGCGATCGCAACACGTTGTCTCTGTCCCCCAGAAAGACTCGAACCCCGTTCCCCAACTTGGGTATTATAACCCTGGGGTAGCTTCATAATAAAATCATGGGCAAATGCAACCTTAGCTGCAGCAATAACCTCATCATCGCTAGCATCGGGATAAGCAAGAGCAATATTATCGCGAATAGTACCCTCAAATAACAGGGTATCTTGGAGAACCACACCAATTTGCCGACGTAGAGAATACAATTCCACCTTGCTGATATCGTAACCATCTATAGAGATTTTCCCCACTTGAGGTTCGTAAAGTCGGGGTAGTAATTTCAATAAAGTACTCTTACCCGAACCACTTTGCCCAACTATTCCGACAAAGGAACCTGGGGGAATATCTAAGTTAATATTGCATAGTTGCAAACTACCACCCTGTTTAAAACTAAAGGAAAGATTATCGTAACGAACAGTACCAATAATTGCTGGCATTAAAATATTTTGAGCATCACTTTCCGTTTCCTGAGGAGTATCTAAAATATCGCTAAGTCGTTGCAAAGATAATGCTGTTTCTTGGAAATTTTGCCAAAGTTGCACCAAACGCAACAAAGGACTAGTAACATAACCCCCCAAAATCCGAAAAGCAATCAATTGTCCCAGAGTTAATTGTTGATTAAGTACCAGAAAAGCACCAACCCACAAAACTAATAAATTAGAAAACTTATTCAGGAAACTACTAACAGAACTTGCAGCAGTTTGTGTAGAGATAGTTTTAAAACCAGCACTAATATAACGTGCATATTTATCTTGCCATTGCCAACGCGATCGCATTTCCAAATTTTGCGCTTTAATTGTTTGCATTCCCCCCATAATTTCCACAAGATAAGAGTGGGTTTCGCTATTACGTTCGGCTTTATCTTGTAATTGTCGGCGGATAATTGGTGATACCATTAAATTAAGCAGAGCAAATAGTGGTATTGTCGCTAAAGCAACTGCTGTTAATACGGGACTGTAAACCAACATCACCAAGATATAAACGATGGAAAATATCGCATCTAAGACAACTGTCAAAGCTGTACCTGTTAAAAAAGAGCGAATATTTTCTAGTTCGCTAACTCTGGTTGCTAATTCCCCCACCGGACGACGTTCAAAGTAAGATAAAGGTAATCTTAATAAGTGATTAATAACTTCTGCACCCAAAGACAAGTCAATTCTGTTAGTAGTATCTACAAATAATTGGGTACGAATCGCAGTTAATACAGATTCCACAACAGCAACAACCAGTAAAAATATCCCAAATACTTCCAAACTATCGGGACTATTTCCCACAATCACCTTATCAATAATGACTTGGGTTGCTAAAGGATTCACCAAACCAAATATTTGTACCACCATCGAAGCAATTAAAACTTCAATTAAAACTTTACGGTAACGTCTTAATGCAGGTACAAACCAGCGTAAACTGAAGCGAGATTTGGGAGTATTTTTAGTCGGTTGTAATAGTAAAACATTGCCATCACTTCCCCAAGTTTCGATAAAATCGCGAATTTTGCGACGTACTATTCCCATCTCTGGAATTGCGATAACTAATTCATTGGCATTACTTTTATAAATAATTGCAAAACTATCTTGATAGGCAATCATCACCGGAGGTTGTAACTTACCCACCGCAGTTGCTGGAACCTTAACCATCTGAGTATTTAACCCCATCAACTCTGCTACAGCACCACAAAATTGTAGCGATAAATTCCCCGTTTGCTTTGCGATGATTCGTCGTAACATATCCCGACGAAAGGGGGTATTAAAATACTGACTCAACATTTGAAAACAAGCTAAAGCACCATCTTCTTTCCCTTTACCTCTAATATAGGGATAATTTTTCTGGTTCTTTTCATTTTTTGTAGATAGCTGCTTTTGCACTTCAGAAGTATTAAGCTCAGGTGCATAAGGAATATTCGCTAAATTATCTCCCAAATCTACAGGTGGTAATTGTACTTTTGATACGGAAAATGTAGAAATATTATTTATTATTGCGTCTCTATTTACACCCAATAAACGTAAATATCCCCTGGTCACAATTTTTGATTTTCCATCCCCACATTCCCAACGACTGCCAATCGGAAATTCAGCTTGTGAACTACTACTTACTAACCATAAATATTTAATATCTAACTGTTGTACAGAAAGTTGTTGTCCTGCTTGTATCTGTACGGCATTATTTTTAATAATACTTTTTGTCAGTTGTCCTAAATCAGTTTCTCCATCTGCCTGTCTGCTTAATTCTTCTCCTAACAAATCGTATACTTCAATTAATCCAGGATGATTATTTAGTGCATCAAAAAAACTTGAATTCTGCTCAATTAAATTCAAAAAATATTTGCGATCGATATTCAAACAAACAACTTCAGTCGAAGCTATGACAGTTTCACAAGGTACATTACGTAAATTACTTATCCAACCAAAGACTTCCCCAGAAGTTAATAATTTTAAGGTGACAGTTTGGTCGTTGCGCGGGTCACAACCCAAAAGACGTGCTTGACCTTCATAAACAATACTAACATATTCCGGCATTACCTCTCGCGTTGATATTACCTGTCCAATGCGATAGCGTAATAACTCTACCTTTGTGGCTAATGTTGCTAATACATTTTTTGGTAAGCGATCGAAGGGGGGAATGCCAGCAAGAAACTCTTCGATACGATCAGGTTCTGTAGATGTTGTTACGCCGGAAATCATTACTATAATCCTTTTGGATGCTTGTACTGCTATGTACCCACGGTACTGGTGGTTATGTAGCGATCGAGATATGCGGAACAGTAAAATACACCCTTAAACAAGTTACATAAATTGAAACTGTTCAAATTATACCGGGATTTTACGCAATAATTGCATCATCAGTCGAAAATATTTTTTTCATAAAAAATATTAATTTTTGACTATCACCCACCAGAGTAGAATTTTTTCCCTCAGCTTTTATTCTTCCCTTAAGCTTTGCTGAATATTCTCATATCAAGCTGCTTGAACTAAATTAATATCGCATTTAGATATATTATTAACTTGATTATTAACTTGATTATTAACTTGATTTCTGACTTGCTCGTTAACCCAAAGGTCAAATAATTCATCGAGCAACTTCCGGCGCATTATATCATCAAGTCTTGCAGGTAAAAGCTGCTCCAGGCGAACAATAATAAAATAACCTTCGATATAATGAGGTGCCCAAAGTTGACCGGGTTTGCTAACAGTTAATATTCTGGCAAGAGTTGGATGAATTTGTGCCAACGTCATCGGACCCATTATGCCACCTGTATGGGCTTCAATTCCTTGAGAATATTCACGAGCTAGTTCCGCAAAGGACTGTTCTGACCCTTGAATGCGAAAATAAATTTCCGAAGCTAATCCCTTGTCCTCCGTACGAATCAACGAATAAATTACTCGATCAAAATTCGCTTTTCTTTTCAAAAAATACCCATCAACCTTATGGCTAAAATTTTCTTTTTTAAACTTATGTATTTTCAAATTACGAATCGCTAACTCTTCCATCTCCTCCAAGCTCATACCATGATTTTGCAACCAAGCTTGTTTTGTCTCAACTGATGTAATTCGATAAAGTTGTTCCAACTCTTTGATTGCGATCGCATGTTCCGACTCTTGACAGTGAATATCAACAATAGCTTTGTCAATGACAACACCACGCCAAATCTGTGACATAATCTGATAGCGATTTAATAGCTTCGGTAACTCCAGTGGGTGAATAGAGGTTTCTCCTACTTGTATCATGGGTGCATTCATCTGTTTCTCCTCAGCAGTATTCCTTGCCCTATTAAACATCTCCGAAAATTAATTATGCCCTGCCTTCCATCCTTGTAGAGACGTAGCAATGCTACGTCTCTACATCTTTTCCAGAGATGTCTATTACGTAGCTTGCTCTGCAATGACGGAAGATTGTTGGATTTTGCAAAAGTTGGGATGTACCCATGTAGAGACGCATAGCTAGCAAATTCACGTCTCTACAAGCTCTAATTTAAGCGACGTAAGTTAGAGAGTTGGGGTCAACATTAATTCGCAATACGAGTTCTGCACCACCGAACTCAGCAGTTTTCGCTTCAAAGTAACTTCCTTTATCTTGGATTTCAGTGAAACCAAGAGCATCAGTAACTCCAAAGCTTCTCAAGTCAATCTTGTCTATACCAACTTCAAAATCAGCAATAGTCAAGGTGTAGCCAGCCCCATTTTTGTTCATAGCAACGAAAGTATCTGCCTGACCATCTGGTACGATCGCAGTGGCAAAGGGGTCATTCTGCAAGTCAGTAATTAACTGAGCATCATATTGGTTAGAACCTCCTCCCACGAGAATGTCATCTCCCCAAGCATATAAAATGTCAGTACCTCTACCACCTACAAGAATGTCACTTCCCATTTCAGGATTATCGAATAAGGATTCTTTTCCATCACCAGACAATCGATCGGCACCCGCACCTCCAAAAATTTGGTCGTCATCCTTGCCACCTAAAATCGTGTCATTACCTCCACGTCCATCAAGGATGTCATTTCCATTTCTTCCGCGCATCGTATCTGCAGTAGCTGTTCCAGTGAAGTTGTTATCACTATCGTTGCCATTGAAAATTGCCATATCCATATCTCCTGGAATTTAGAATTACGTCAAATGCATTAATTGGTATCATTTGAAGCTTGCAGAGATTGCCATCGCTTCAAGCTACGTATTAATATATACTTTAAATCATGAGATTTTAATGAATTTTACATGAGAAAATTCTTATTGGATTATAGTCACAGGGAATTCAGATATTCGCATGACCTCTCATTTATCAATTAAGCTTCAATATCCTCTCCATTGCTCCAATTTTTGAGATAAAAAGCTGGAGCCAAACGTATAGTTGTTTCTTAATGCTCAATAATAAAACTATTGACATAGAGTTATACTAATGTAATTTATTTAACGTAAGTTCCGTATGTACGTACCAGTGTAAAATAAGCGTAATATCAAGCAATTTCATCTTTCATATCTAGTTGAGATTGATTCAGTTCGCCGTCAATCAAACTTGTGAGAATTTACCAGGTTCTTACCATTTTAAAAAACTTGGCAACTTTGGTTTTGTTGTAGAAAAGCTTTGGCTGGTACATAGTCGGAGTAAGGTTTCTTTGTTTATAGTAATGCACTGTCACCGGACCACTGGGCAACGACTCGCAAACCCATCTCTTCAAGTAACATGCGGCTTGCCCATGCGTCTCCACCGAACTAATCTTGTACAACACAGTATTTTGTAGTATCCTTGTTGAAAACTACTATTTGACAGTATGCGAGTAGGATATGCCAGGGTCAGCACTGGGGAACAAGATGACGCACTAGTACAACAAATGGCGCGTTTAGAGAAAACTGGAGTTGATAAGATTTTCTCAGATATCAAGTCGGGCAAATCAAACAAGCGTAAAGAATTTAACAAACTATTGTCCTTGTGCAAAAAAGGAGAAATAAAGGAAATTGTCATTACTCGGATTGACCGGTTAGCGCGTTCAGTGGTTTCAATGTCCCGTGCGATCGCGCTATTTGAGGAAATGAACATTAAACTAACAATCCTTGATGCACCAGTTGAGGATATATCGAATCCATTCTCGAAATTTTCTATCAATCAAATGGGGGCATTAGCTCAGTTTGAAAGCGATTTATTACAAAGTCGAGTCAAGCACGGATATAACTACTTTAGGGAAAAGAACAAAGCACCCTCCCATGTACCCTTTGGGTACATAAGAATTGATGAAAAATATGCGCCCGATTTAAGTCTGCAACAGTTGGGGAAAAGTAATTGGACTATTGCCCGTGAAATTATCGATTGGATGATTGCCAATAAAGCATCCATCAGAGGAACAGCGCATTACACCCAATCCGAGTATGGCATCCGTTGGTCGATCACTGGTTTCCATAACTGGCTGAAAAATCCCGTACTCCGGGGGCACACTCGTTACAATGTCCATAATAAACAGCACAAGCCGGAACTATGGGATGTCAGGAAGGATACCCACACAGCACTCATTGACCCAATCACCGATGAGCAATTGCAATCGCTAATGGAACATAATCAGCGCATTTGGGGTGGAAATCGACTACAAGGAAATCGCGGCACGGGTTTACTTTCTGGTCAGATTTATTGCAACTGCTGTGGAGGGAAGTGCTACGTTAGTCGCAAAGACAAGGATTTATTAACCTGTTCCAAAAGGAATACTTACGGTAAGACTTATTGCTCAAATAAACGTGCAACACCTTTGCCTAAGGTAGTTGAGTATGTTGACAATGCCTTAAGCGAAAAGGCGATCGCACTACGTGATTATGCATTGTCCGAAGATGAACCAGAGCCAAACGAATTAATCGAATTGCGACATAAATTAGAAAGTCTGGAAAAAATACCCAAAGACGATGTTATCGAAGATGCGATAGCGAAGATAAAAGTAAAAATTCATCAATATAAGAAGACTACACCCAACCTAGCTTTAGTAGATGAATGGGTGCATACCTTCTCAGATATTAGATATTTTCAATTACTCCCACAAGAGAAGAAGTCGGAGTTATACCGAAAGTTCCTTCATGCAGTTGTTATCGATAGCGGCTCTGTTGTCCGTGTCGAATTTGTCGATATTGTCTAGCACCAGTTCGGGGTTAGCCAAATAATGTTTAACTGTTTCGTCGTCTAAGTGCTTCACTTTCTGATATACAATCGCTGTCTTTTTTAACCAGGAAGGTAGCGATTCTTTTTTAGTGACATCCATAATCGTGTTTTGCATCTGTGGCGCTCTTGATTAAGTTTACTCAACGGGCGAAATATTTCTGTTACAGGCAATCTTTTTACGATAAATCTCCATCTCGCTAACGCGATATTCCTATGGAACGCTGCGTGTCGCATTTAGACATTGTAAAGAATGACAGTGATATTAATTTTAATGATTAGATTTCATCACAACGAGAGCGTGAATGAAATTCACATTTGCCACAATGAGTTACCATACTCCAGCAGGGAGTGGTTACTGCTTAAGTTATACGGATAGGCTACGCCAACCTACGTCTCAAATTTTGCGCGAGATATCTAAACACTCCCGGTTCGCTCATTTTTTTGGAAGTTAAAGAAATTGCCGAAAAGAATAAAATCTAGGTTTTGTAATAGTTTTAGCGATTTCCCTAAATTTACCTTAAACTCCACCTGCTCTAAAAACTCTATTTTTATGTGAACGCATAAAGTTCGGATGAGAATACCTTTGAACCATAGTTTAGAACCCTTATTAAATCGTTCGGCTTTCTTATAACTCAATTTAAAATGGGCGAACCGTGAGTAAACACTTTCAGTAACAAACTTAGGCAAAAAACAAGCCTTTCTCATATTGCAATTAGACCCCCATCTAACAGCAGAGAAAGAATTATCGATCAATATAATTTAAATGCGCTTAACTGGATGAATTTGCAGCGAAACCATACACCTTTAATCATTTATACACATTTATCTCGATTTTGACAATTTTTTACTTTCTCAGAGAATTAACGCCTAATATCAGGCTGTATAATATTGTTTAATTTATTAGTATTTTCACACGTATCCAACATCAGTTAGATATCGATTAAAAGCTTTGTCAGATAATAATTACACTACAAACACAGTATTGATAGAGTAATAAGTGAAGTGTAATAAAGAGTAGTTAATATCCGAACACTGAACTTTTAGACCACCGTGAAATTCAAATCATGAAAATGGCTGTAATAACCACTATATTGATAATGCAAAGCTTTAATATAATTAAAATATCTCAGGAAATAGGAATATTCATAAAATCTTCATAAGTCTCATCTATCACAATAAAAAACTTAAGTGCTTGTTCCCATGCCATAGTTTATTGGGTAATTTTGTGACACAATTGACATATATTGGTACGCCATCGCGGTGGTGCAATTAAATTTGCAATCTCCTTGTTAACAGCAGGTTTACACTCCTTATTTATAATGTCATAAATTTAACAAAAATTGATTTGAGTATGTTTCGATGGAAACAGAAGATATTTATCTACGTAGTTATATCTAAAATTGCCTACCAAGTAACTGTATAAAATGATTTATAGACCAGAGGACAAAATAGATTTTCTGCATCTATCCAATGGGATAGTATTTAATGGGAGCATAATTTTCTCTTCCTTTTGGATGATTTGTTTTGAACAGAATGGGTTCAAGATTTAGTAAATCAGTATCAAGCGTGACCGAAAAAACTATCAACTAGGAAATCAAGAGTCAGAAACCATTACCAAGATGGCAGTGTGAATATTATGTACGTAAATATGGATGTACATCTCGTTGTCATACTTAAGTAGGTGAGCGGGAAAATTATCGTTGTGGTCAGAGAGTAATGAGTAGGGGTAAGACTTTGAGGTAAACTTACATTTTGTTACATAGTTCTGTTTATTTCTACCCACCTACTTAACTTCCTTAACTTGATAACATAGCATTGGTGCAAGCTATGGTATCAAAGCGATGATGGCACGAACGGAAAAAGGTCGAGAAATAAGAATGTGGTATTTGGAATTAGAAAAACAGTGGCGTTTGGGAAAATTGGATATATCACCAATAGGATTGGAAGCAAAGCAACAATTATCCAAACTTCTAGAAGCTCAATCTCAAGTCGAACTCCAACAACGCACAATTTTAGCCAAAACCGAACATTTAAGCGAGTCATTTGAAGCTCACGAAAAATGGTTGCAGGGGATAGATGCAGAACGCGATCGCATCGAATCTCCTTTCATAGCATTATTTTACGGTGGTTGGTTACGCAAACCTGCATAAAATCAAGTTGGGGAAAACTCAGGCAAATATGTTCTACACGAGGGTTCATCATGATTGCGGATTTTGCTCCAAAAATCATCCTGAAAATCTTTTGGCATTTGAGCTAACAAAGTAAAAAATTCACCAGCCGATAAATCCAGCTTACCAGTGCGAAAGTGGCTAAGACGGCTTTCGTGTATTCCAGTCCATTCGCTAACTTGTTTGGCTGAATAATCAAAAGCCAACAATAACTGGTTAAAAATAATGAAATTAGATTTCGATTCACTAGTAAATCGGCAAAGTCTAAACAGGCATTCGCATCATAGCATTTTTAAAACTTCCACCTGACTGACATAAGAAGGAGTCTCACCAATGACCCAAGTCAAAGCAGAAAAACCTTCGTTGTTCTACCAATTAACCCATAGCGAGTGGTTAAAAACCGTGAAAGATTTAACCGGAACCCAAATCAAAGTTCTCTACTATATCCGTTCTCTCGATCCATTTGAGAATTGCAAACAGGAATACAGCGTGACTCAAATGGCATTGGATTTAGGTTTGTCCAAAGGTGCTGTATCTAAAGCACTCAAAAAATTAGAACAAGTCGGTGAGATAGATATGGAACTAGTAAAAGTCAAAATCCAAATTAGACCAAGCAAAAATAGTGACCACAATAATCCATCATACCCAATAGATAATACCCCTTGGGTAAATGGCACGACTTCCGATTCATCTACGGAGAAACAGAAAATACAATTAATTACCAACTGTACTGAGGAAGTGTTTCCTATAGGAAACACGGTTTCCCAGGAGAAACGTGAGTTTCTTATAGGAAACTCAGATTTCCTGGAGGAAACTTCGGTTTCCCATAGGAAACCTGGATTTCCTATAGGAAACAATCGACAGCCAGAACCTTTACTGGGCAAAGCTTACAGACCCTCTAATATATATATAGAATATTTAGATATTAAGACTCTCTCAGAAGACGAGAGAGAGAGATTTTTGGAATTTGCTTTCTCAAAAGCATCGGAGTTACCAACACCTCCAACTTTGCCAGGTAAATGGATTGAAGCCAACTTTGAAGAATTAAAAGAACTCTTTGAAAAACAAAAATCTTCAAGTGGATTGACACATTGCGGGGGTAGCAATAGTACAAAGGTTTTACTTTTTGATAATTACGATGCCAGTATCCATGAGGGACAATACCACACGCTGATGAGCCTTGGTTTGGCAAAATTTTGTGAAAATGCGACATCTTCGGCTTGGTATGAATGGGCGATCGCCAAATACCCAGAAAGATTTGTAAATGTGCCGGAGTGAGAGAAGTTAGCGACTACAAAATTTAGACTTGTATTGGATAGCTATGTACGGAAGACAAGAGAAGGTAATTAACTTTGCCTCGTCTGCAAGCAAATTGCCACCCCAGTGTTTGGAAGCAGAAGAAGCGGTATTGGGAGGGATTTTACTCGACCCCAATGCAATCATGCGGGTTAGCGAACGGTTGAAACCCAAGCATTTTTACTTCAATGCCCACCAGGATATTTACTTTTCGGCGCTTAGACTTTCGGCAACTGAACAACCAACAGATTTAATTGCGATCGCGAACTGGCTCTCGACGAACGATTTATTATTTCGGGTTGGAGGTAGAAATAAATTACTCTCCCTGGTTGAAAGCTGCGTTAGTGCAGTGAATATTGATGTTTTGGCTGATTTGGTAATTGGAAAATGGAAACGGCGTGAATTGGGTCGATTGGGAACTCTAGCATTGGAATTACAGCACTCTGCGGATGATGAAGTCACCCTAGAACAAGCATGTTCGCAATTGCAAACCCAGATTTACAATTTGCAGCAAGGGGAAAATACATCAAGTACAAACCATATTTCTAGCGTGATGACCGATACCTACCAAATTGTGGAGGAACGCAACCAAGGATTAGCTCCATTGCTTATCCCCACAGGATTTTATGACTTTGACCTCATGATAAATGGTGGTTTCAATCGTGGTGATTTGGTAATTATTGCAGGTCGTCCATCGATGGGAAAGAGTGCCATTGCAGCCCAAATTGGCTTTAATGTGGCACAGATGCAAAATCTTCCCGTTGCTTTGTTTAGTTTGGAAATGTCCAAAACCCAAATTGCCATGCGGTTACTCGCGAATGCGGCAAATGTTGAGAGTAATTATCTCAAAACTGGCAGGATTAGTAATTGTCAGTGGCAACCAATAACCACGGCTGTTAAAGATATATCAGAACTACCGATATATCTGAATGATTGTCCGACACCATCCCTAAGTTATTTTGAAGCTGAATGTCGTCGAATTATGGCTTTAGAGCGTAGGGAATTGGGGCTTGTGATAATTGATTATTTGCAACTAATGGGGGACGGAAACGTTAACCGTAACAATGAAATAGCGGCGATTACGCGAGGCTTAAAAAGACTAGCAATGAAGTTGCAAGTACCTGTCATTTGTTTGTCTCAACTTTCCCGTGCCGTGGAGACACGACCCTCGAAACGTCCCATACTCTCGGATTTGAGAGATTCGGGTGGAATTGAGCAGGACGGGGACAAGGTAATCATGTTGTATCGCGATGAATACTACAAACTAGATTCAATCGAACGGGGAATATGCGAAATAATTGTTGTCAAACACCGAGACGGTGCTACTGGGACAGTCAAATTATTGTTCGATAATCAATTTGTCAAATTTAAAAATTTGGCTCGTTCTGGGTGGTAAGAATAGTCAGTCAAGGCAATTCGCAATTAAATAAACTGTATTGATACTATTGCGAATAATTGTGTCTTTTAGACAAGAAATAACGGTTTAAATCTTTGCTACTGGTCATATAAATTGGAATAATGGCGCTGAGAACAACCATAACCAAACTTCCAACGATGAGAATCGTGGAGAGCTTTGAACTCAGCGCCAAAACCATTGCGATTAGAATCACAACCAGCAAACTACAAATACCCATCAGTAGCCATTTTGCCCATTTGCGACCTTGAAGAACAAAGTGCATCACGATAATTGTCAGTAAAATACGTCCAATTGCCCACTTATCCCGTGCGATCGCGACTAGGGTGGCATCTAGGATACAAAGCACCATAAACATAGCCACTAATATATTTCGAGCTTTCAAAGCAGATTTATCGGTCTGAATCATGGGTTGTGTAATGATGATTTAAGGGAAAATCTACGTATTATTGAGATGACTATTCAGAAATTTCCGAATATTATTCTTTATAAAGACACATATTCACTCCCGGTTCTCAAGAATCTACCATCGTTAGGTACAATTTCGCTCGTTAATAGGAAAGGTGAATGAATCACGACTTGAGAGTTGCGATACCCAAAGATAAAACAGCAATTGAATGTTTAATTGAAAAATCAGCAAGAGATTTAAGTCGGGAATACTATACCGACTCACAAATTGAAGCTGCGATCGCTTTTGTATTTGGCATTGATAGCGAGTTAATTGCCGACAAAACATACTTTGTTGTAGAAGCAGATGGAGAACTGGTTGGCTGTGGTGGTTGGAGTCAGAGAAAAACCCTATTTGGTAGCGATCGCTATTCAAATAGAGAATCAGGTTTACTCAATCCAAAAACCGACGCTGCAAAGATTCGAGCCTTTTTTGTCCATCCACAATGGGCAAGACAAGGCATTGGACGGATTTTGCTAAATAAATGCATCCATGAAGCACAATTACAAGGCTTTCAATGGCTCGAATTAATGGCAACACTCCCTGGAGTCAAGCTGTACAAGGCAATGGGTTTTGAAGAAAAAGAAAAAGTCAAGTATCAAGTGGCTGGAATCGATATTGATTTTGTCCCTATGAGCAAAAGCCTTGTTTAAAGTGCTTCCACAATCATTCCTCTAAAATTTATTGGATTTGCTCAACTTGTTATTGGTAGCAAAATTTCTGAATTAGTCAATTTGTATCCATCAATCTTAAGATTCCTTTGTTCAAAATATTTGCCATCAAAAAATAATCTAGTGTTTTTTTACTTTTAATTATGATTTTAATAGTATTCACAGTAACTAACTAAAAGAACAGCCAAAAACGTCGTACCAACCAACATTTTATTCGTTACTAATCTATCTATTTTTTAAATAGCTGAGTTACTGCACTGTAATCCTTGAAATAAAGGGAAATGGACAATATTTCTATGTAGACTACAGAGATATTGTTGTGTTTATTAAACTAAAAATTTAGTAATATCTCGTAGACTAGAGATAGCTAAAATACATATTTCAAATTTACTAAGTATGTATACAGAAGCTGAATGCTAATATTTTGACAACAAAAATAAATTATCTTATTAGAGAAAAATATAAGTTAAATATACTACAATTGGTTGATGCAAATTCCATCGATTGAGGGTTATTAGTAGGGAAAGAAAATTTTGTTGTGATTTCTATGCTCTCGAAACCAACCCACAATAAAGACTCGTATAAAGGAAATAATGCTCGTTCCGATGGCTTAATGTTGACTGCAATTTCTGTGACAGTTTTAGATGTAGTCATTAATCCAAGTTTGATTGGAATTACCACGTTGACTATTTCCACATTAGGAATGGGTGCAATCTTCTTTAGATGGGAGTTGTCAGGTTTATTCAAAGTCACCACAAAATTTTCTGAGCGGTACAAAATTACCTCATCTGCATTAACTATTTTGGGTGCATTTCTACTATTAGATGCTCTTTCTACTCCGACAAAAGCACAATTTTTTCAAAATGCAGAAACTTGGATGACAGGGCAATTTACAGGTGCAGGAGAAGCGATTACTTTGTCGTTTAATGTATTACGAGGATTGTTCATACTTTACTTGGGAATATCGCTAGTTAGGGTGATTCAAGCTGGAAGACAGGATGAAGATTGGGTAAATTTAGCCCGAACACCAATGATTATTTTAATTGCGGTGACGATGGGTGATATTCTAGCAAATTTAATTATAGGAGGTGGTACTGGAACAACAACTGGAGGCTAAAGATTGGTGAGTAGTCAGCATATTATAAGCACATGTTTCTAAAGTTAATTGTCAACTTATTACTCTCTTCCTACTCACTAGTCTTTACTCTCTACTCACTACTTACTAATAAAAATATGGACGAAAAATCAAAATATCGCAAAGTTAATGTGACTCTTGGAAAGCAACCCAATATCGGACCATTTCCTGCTGACCAATTGATTCCTTGGGCGATAATTTGCGGACTTTCTTACTATTTAGCTCACGGTTTATTTCGATTGAATTGGGTATGGACTTGTAGTGTTGCAGCTTGGGGAATAGCGACTTGGTGGATATTAACAGCTAATGGAGCTTGGAGAGTTTTATCCAAGTTTGTTGCTACCCCTAATTGGATTAGAGTTAGATGTTTGTACCAGCCAGTTGTAGATTCAAAAAAAGGAAGCAAAGTCAAAAAAATGTAGGTTGTTGTGTAAGTGTCAAATCAGAAAGTTGGTAAACGAATTATTGATAATGGAGGAAATAAACTTTCCCTAACACCTCTTGAAGATGCATTTGCTCCTTTTACAATGTTGCAAATAAAATCTCCAA
>JAAUPE010000170.1 GCA_012034595.1 Calothrix sp. CSU_2_0
GTTAGAGTTAGGAGTTAGGAGTTAGGAGTTAGGAGTTAGGAGTTAGGAGTTAGGAGTTAGGAGTTAGGAGTTAGGAGTTAGGGATTTGGAATTTATAAACACCATACATAGCGTCCTGGAAATTTGGGAATTAATCAATACCCAATACCCAATGCCCAATACCCAATACCCAATGCCCAATGCCCAATGTCCTATTCCCTATTCCCTATTCCTTATCTATATCTTGACATTTTGTCCTAAGTTCTAACCATATATCTCTAAATTAGCAAGAGGGGTGTGTACCTATTCCTTAGTGTCACAATCTCTAGTCTTTAGGGTGATGAACGGGCTATTTTGGCTTTTGTAAGATTAATTTATCATTGTTGTGTTTGCAGATGTTGGTTTTATGGCGCTTAAATTAAATGTTCCGAATATTTCTTGTGACGGTTATCAGTAACTATTGAGGATTGACGATCGCACTTTGAGGCGATATATTTTTAACACTTCGATACTGTTCAACTCAGGTCATAAAGAACTCAAAGTCAGTTTTTTTTCGTCAAAATAGGCTTTTATTTCCCAATTCCGGTGTCTGCTTATCGTTCACAGACTCACCCCCAGATGCCAATTTCGGAGTCGAAGTTGAGACTGAGGGAGAGCAATGCGATCGCTATCAAAGGAATTTGATATGACAATTCTTATATTGAATATTCAAACTGAGTTACCTCAATCTAAATTGTATTTTGAATCCGCATTTGCACACTATCATTAAGCACAATCTTTCTTGAGCTTATATATTTTTATTCTTATGTATAAAAAATAATTTTACGTATAAGTATATTGAGGATATGCGGTTATGGTTTCAAGTAAAAAATAAATAGCTGTGATGTAAAACAAAAAACATAAATGCACGCAAACTACCTGAATATGACTATAGATAGCATAAAAAGTCCTAATTTATCGGCTCTTGCGGTTTTTATTAAATGAATATAAAAAACTATGTAATATTTTTGTGAACATGTCAGTGAATTTAACTATGCCAAGATTTTGTCGCCAAATCGACCTAAAACTACAAATAGCAAGTGAGATTCAGTATTACTAGGAAATTACAGTCATAAGTTTATACTTTGTCAGATTATTCAGTATTTTTACTGTTTAAAAAAAATAGGTAAAAGCCGACAGTAGTTAGCATAAGAATTAACCCCAGCAATTACAGTAAAACTTAGTTATAAAGAGGTGATTTGGATTGAAAAATACTTGCGCGACTGGTGAGAAGAACTTAGGATGTAAGGTAATACCCCTCAGTAAAAATACATTAGTATTCAGTATTTGCAGGGAGTATGAGTAGGTTTGAGAACGTTTATTCTGATTAAGTAGAAACAAGGCAGAAAGCAAAGTAATGAACATATCCATTCTGGTCTTTGGAAGCGATCGCTTTTTCGCAACACTTCCGGATCGGAGTCGCGATCGAAGCGCTTTCAGTGTCGAAGTTATCGCCAATTTGAATCAGGCGGTGTCTCGCATCCAAAATGCGCCACCTGATGTTATCCTAGTGCAAGCTAGCCTAGATGGAAGCATGGGATTATGCTGTTGGCTAAAAGAACAGACAAAGCTATCGTGGATCTATTGCATCCTCCTCGAAGACCGTACTCATGTACTGGCAGAACGCAGCAATCGCGATTATTCCTGGGAATCCGAGATGGTTTCCGCAGCCTTACGTCAAGGTGCTGATGCTTATATGTGGTGGCTTCCAGAAAATGTAAATAGCGATTCGTTGGCAGAATCCACTGCTAGAGAAAACTTATTGCTTGCTCAATTGACGGTAGGCTTACGAAAAGCACAGAAATATCGCGATCTGGTTCGCACAAATGATTTACTCAGCGCGATCGCATTATCAGATGCGCTGACAGAACTAAATAATCGTCGAGCTTTGGAGTGGGATTTACCCAAGCAAATCCACCAAGCAAGAACTCAAAAAGCACCCTTGAGTTTAATTATTCTGGATGTAGATTATTTTAAAAAAGTTAACGATACCTACGGTCATTTGGTAGGCGATCGGCTTTTACAGCTATTATGCACGCGCTTGCGTCACAATTTGCGCTTTCAAGATACTCCCTTCCGCTACGGTGGAGAGGAATTTGTAATTATTTTAGGCAATACGACTTGTGAAGAAGCGTTTTTGGTCGCCAAACGCTTGAATCGGATTGTGAGTGACGAACCATTTGCCATCAACAACACTTTGTCAATCAAAGTTACCATTAGTTTGGGAACAGCTTGCTTGTCTGATGATGACGATGCAAAAGGAATGAGTTTACTGCATCGTGCTGACGAATATTTATTAGCGGCAAAAGCATCTGGACGCGATCGCGTTATTGGTTGTGATGAGTATGTATCCCAATCACATTTGCGAGCGGTTTCTTCGTAGAGTTAGTTTAATTAAATTTATCTAACCCAAAATATATTCTAATTTTACAAATTAATTAGGTATTGGGTTTCTAGCCATTAAGTAAAACTTGCAACTGCTTTAAAACAGCTTTAGCATGTTCTTTTACCTTGACTTTTGACCAGGTATAAGCTAATTTTTGGTCGGGCGAAATTAAGAATGTGCAGCGCTCAACACCCATGTATTCTTTGCCCATAAATTTTTTCAGCTTCCACGCACCATAAGCATCGGCAACTTGATGTTCTGGGTCACTCAGTAATGTAATTGTCAGGCTATGCTTGTCAATAAATTTGCAGTGTGCTTTCTGAGAGTCAGTACTAACACCTAATATTTGCGCTCCTAATTTATGGAAATCCTCTCCAAAAGCACTAAAGTCTTTTGCTTCGGTGGTGCAACCTGGGGTGTCATCTTTGGGATAAAAGTATAATATCAGCCACTTACCTTGAAAATCTTCCAGGTTTATTATTTCACCATTTTGGTTAGGGGCAGAAAAGGCTGGTGCGTTTTGTCCTGGTTGCGGTACATCTGTCATAGTTTATGGGAAAAAGTAAATCAAAATTATGTCAATAAAAACAGCAAAGTTACTTTAATAAATATCAAAAAAATACAAAAATTAATATAAATTTTTATTCCAAATTCTTGACTGTAAATTACTTTATTTTTCTTTGTGTTTGTTTACAAAGTCTCAGAAATCTATTTCAGTTTGTAACTATATTTTGGAATCTGAAAGTCTATAGGAATAGACTGATATGCAATGAGAAAATGTTGGAGTGTATAAAAATGTGTTGGACAAATGTATTTTGTCACGATGTTTTTGTTGCGGTATCTTCGATTGCGTGTCTTGCTGGGTTAACGCTATTGTGGAATCATTCTCCAAGTAACGATGAAGCTGAAGAAACTGAGCGTATTTTGTTTAGAATGAGCTTTTCTTACTGGCTAGTTTATTGCATTGCTTTCGCTGTACAAAAGCTGCTTATTCCCGATTGGGAAAATGCGATTGCAACATTGAGACTGACTACAGCTTTATCATATTTGCTAACATTTTCTTGCATCCTTTGTTTGCCTCTGCACAAATTTGCAGTGCATGAAGTTGAAGAATAGTTTTTTGGGCATGGGGGATTGGATAGAAACTGCGATCGGCTTTGTTTAATGTCTTTGGCAGATTGCGATCGCAGTTTCTAAGGTTTCTCGATCCAAGGGTGTAATGATAAATACTTCTTGTACTGTTTTCCCGTGACGGGCGATGATTTTAAAACCTCCCCGAATCGGCACTGAGACGCGAAGTTGCAGACTAGGACAATGACCCTTGGCACGTCCGATGACACCAGGAGTAATGGTTTGAATGCCATCTTCTTTGCACAGCCGTTGTAAAATCGGGATGAGACCGGAAATATGGGTGGAATGATTCCAAACTAGTCTGCCAGGGGAGGGGTTTTCCATTTTGTTACTATGCGGCTTCGAGTGGTGCCATTGTTAAACCAGCACGACGCAATTGCTGGTGGTAAAGTTCAGCCATTTCTTGCGGACCTACCCAAACAGTTGCTAACCCGTCGAAGTGTACTTGGTTGGTAAGCTCCCAAGCGCGATCGGGACTCATGTTTGGTATATATGTTATCAGACATTCAGTCACATGCTGAAATGTATTAAAGTCGTCGTTGAGAACGATAACTTTATAGTTGGGATAAGTCTTGCGGGTCGTCTGACTAGACCGTTCAGGAGTTACAGTCGGTGCTGCACCCATTCCGTAAACTGCTGCTGAAAGTCTTGTAAGCATAATACTAATTTAACCAATTGGCATTTACATAACTACACTACAAGTTACTAGTTTAGTTCATTGAATTGAGAATAGGGGATTGGGGATTGGGGATTGGGGATTGGGGATTGGCTAATGATAGCTTTACTAACTCAAAACTCCCAACTCAAAACTCCCAACTCCTAACTATCTAATAAATCTATTTCCAATCTTCCCAATTTTGATTAAATATTGACGTATCGGGGAAAGCAGTGGGGTTGCCGTTTTTTTCCAAAAGCTGCTTCAGAGCGATTAATTGCGGCTCGATTTTGGGTAACTCATCGACTAGCTGATAAGGTGCTAACGCATTTTTTAAGCTAAATGCGGCAACGGTTCCGGCTGCTGCACCTGCTGACCATTCAAATGAGTGTACTCGATATGCGGCGGCGGCAATGTGGCTTGTGCCGATGCTTTTGCCACCAACGATTAGATTATCGATTTTTTGGGGAATCATGGCTCGCAGCGCGATTTGGAAGGGATATGCTTGTCCTGCACCCCGTCTTTCTCCAGGACGTTCGCGGTTTCCTGGTGCTTCGGGGGGACTTTTCTCCATGCAGGGGTGAAAGTCGATGGCGTAATGTCCGATACCGATCGCGTCGGGGAAGATGGTGGAGCGGGTACGACGCATGGCTTTGTTGGGGTCGATTTTGCCGGAAATTACGGATGCTGCTTCCAATCCGGAAAGTGTCGCTCGTAACCTGCGGTACATGTCGGCAGGTAAGTTGTTGCGGTAATATTCGTCGTTGTAGTTGCGTCGAGAAATATCGACTTCCCAAATTGTAAATCCTTCCGGTTGTCCCCAGCTTGGACGACCGATGATACGTCTTCCTTCGCGCATGTAGGGATATTTTGATAACCCATGTGCGGTTCCCATTGGTGCGTTAAATCCAGCTAAAAAGCGGTTGTTGGTTCGGGGTGTTTTGACTCCGTTACCGAGTTGGGAGTCAGTAGTTCCCGCAACTAACCAGTAATAATAGGAAAAAGCTTTTTCTTCGGCTTTGCTGAGGGATTCGGTTCGCAGTCCCCCTTTCCAACCACCGGGGTTGAGTTGTCCGAGCGATCGCAATTGTTGCTGAGTATAAATTAAGTTGTCTGATGCTGTTCCTGGTCGGTAGTCGTTACCCCAAGTCCAGTTTTGCATGGAGATATCCCCAGGTGTGGGGGTGGTAAATTTGACACCACCAAAGGTTTTTGGTTTTCCTTCTTTGGGACTCCAGATGCGACGATAGGTGAAAACTAAGTCAAAATCAGCGAGTCGTTTGAGTTCGTAGCTGAAGTAAGGGGAATAGTTCATGTAATATGGAGGCATTACCTGCTGTTGCGGTTCTTTGGTTGCCTCCATTCCAAAGGTGTATGTGAAACCTTGGGTACAGTATTGGTCGTTGGTTTTACTGGATGATGACGGTTCTAGGTGGGAAAGTGGATCGATTCCTAAGCGATAGGGAACATCTGCAAGGGCAATAATTTCTCCGGTTTCGGTTGCATCGACAACATACCATTTGGGTGCGTTAATAATTTTGGTTTGTTTGGGATTGAAGCGAATAATGGTTTTGTCGAAGCGTGGGGAATTTTGATAGCTGAATGCGTCTTCGATGGTTTGGGATAAAGGTAAGCTGTTGATGGGTGCATTCCCTTTTGCGGGTTGGTGTTGAATTGCGATCGCACCATCGATGATTTTGCCATCGCTGCTTTTTTGTAAGTCTTTTATGACTGTGTTGGGGAACCATTCTAGTTTACCTTTACCACGTTTTTCGGCATCTTTGAGGATATCCCGTAAAATTTCATGTCCATCTTTGGGTAAAAAGCAGGAATCACTAACCCAACAATCACCGGGATTTAAATCACCTTTGTAACGTTTTTCGATGCGATCGCGTAATTCGAGATAGCCACGGGAGTAAAATTGTTTGGCGCGTTGGGTGGGACGTTCGTCTAGTGCTGATGTTCCTTGTGCGGAAATTTGTCCTCCTAACCAATCGGTAATTTCTGTCAAACAAACGGTTCTACCTGCAAGTAATCCTTCATAAGCTGTGGCAGTTCCTGAAAGTCCACCACCAGCAACTAAGATATCGCAATTCACGGTTTTATCGGGGTTGCGTGGTGGTGTGGCAATGCTGGTGAATGGTGCTAGTAATGGTGTTAGTAAGTTGGAAATTAGTGTTACAGCAGCAAGTGATAATCTAGGTATGGTGTTTTTGCTGCTATTTACCACCGGAGTTTTATCTGTATATCTACATTTATGGTTCATCTGAATTGTTACCTTTGCTTCTCACACACAACAATGACGGTATCATTATGCGGATGTATCCTCAACTAGAAGGTAATAAAAAGAATTTCAAGAGTCAGAATTTTAGGAGTCAGAGTTTCAGGAGTCAGGATTTTAGGAGTTAGAGTTTCAGGAGTCAGGATTTTAGGAGTTAGAGTTTTAGGAGTTAGAGTTTTGATATGGGGAGTATGTCAAAAGGATAGTATTTTAGGGCTTACGCAAAGAAACCGGGTTTCTTCGTAGAAACTGGTCGTCAAAACAACGATTTTGCATAGAAACCAGTTTTCTCGCTTCACATGCGTAAGTCCTATGTTTAACCTTTTTACTGAGTAAATTAATATTTTTTAAAAAATTTTATACCAGTAATTCTGGTTTGATTTATTATTTTGGGTTTACAAAAAACTTATATTTTTCAAGCAGAATATGAACTAGAGATAAACTTTTCTACTCAAAACAAGTTATTCATTGAAGTATGTGAAGTAGCGGTGTTAACATTGCTGAGAATTTAAGCAAATGGTTGCGATTAACCGCTATTTACAGCAGATTTCAATTCTATGAGGTACAGTCAAACAATGCCAAAGCCATGTATAAAGCTGTTTTACTTCTGACTTGTGTAGTCTTGAACCCTGACTTCTGCTGTATTTCAGTTATACAGGGAGTTATTAGTGCTTTCTTTTAAAGAACAAGCTAGAAGAGTGAATATTAAGTTAGCTAATATTTTTAAATTTACGGCAAAAAATAATTTGAATTTAAATAGTATTAAAACTGAGATTTTATCAGGGATTACAGTTGCTTTAGCCTTAATTCCTGAATCACTCGCATTTGCTGCGATCGCACAAGTTCCACCAATGGTTGCTCTATACACTTCTTTTTGTATAGCTATTAGTATTTCTATATTTGGTGGACGACCAGCGATGATTTCGGCTGCGACTGGTTCGATGTCTTTATTAATGACAACTCTAGTAGCTAAATATGGGATTGAATATCTATTTGCAGCTACTATTTTAACCGGAATAATTCAATTTTTTATGGGTGTTTTCCAGTTGGGGAGATTGTTTACATTTGTTCCTCAATCTGTAGTTTCTGGATTTGTTAATGCCCTTGGTATTTTAATTTTTATTGCTCAAATTCAACAATTTTCTGGCGAGTCGTTACCAATGTATTTAATGGTCGCTGGAACTTTAGGAATCGTTTATTTACTACCACGTTTTACGACAGCAATTCCCTCTCCGCTTGTTGCTATAGTTGTAATAACGATAATTTCTATATCAACCCATGCAAACGTCCGTAGAGTTGGGGATATTGGAACTATAACCAGTCAATTACCATCAATTCATCTGCCACAGGTAAGCTTTTCCCTCGACACTTTATCGATTATCTTACCCTATGCTTTTACACTATCAATAGTTGGACTTTTGGAATCATTATTAACAGCAGATTTGCTTGACGAATTGACAGAAACCAAAAGCTCTAAAAACCAGGAAGTTCGTGGTCAAGGGGTAGCAAATATTATTACCGGATTCCTTGGGGGAATGGCAGGTTGTGGGATGGTTGGACAATCAATAATTAATATTCGTTCTGGTGGAAGGGGGAGATTATCAACTTTCGTTTCTGGAGCTTTTTTATTAATTCTAATTTTTGCTTTAAAAGACATTGTTTTACAAGTTCCTATGGCAGCTTTAATCGGTGTCATGATTATGGTGGCATTTGAAACTTTCGATTGGAAATCGTTGCAGCAAATTCGGAAAATGTCCCCTGGAGAAGCTGCAATTATGCCTTTAACAATGGGAATTACTTTGTTAACCCATGACTTGGCAAAAGGTGTTTTGGTTGGTGTGATTGTCAGTGCTTTAATTTTTGGTTGGAAAGCTGCAAAAATCAATGTTGCAAAATCTTTCGATGAATCTGGTTCTAAAGTGTATACAGTATCGGGACAATTATTTTTTGCTTCAACGTCACATTTCGGTGATGTTTTCAATTACAATGAAGACCCAGAAAAAGTAATTATTGACTTTAATTTTGCCCATATTTGGGATTATGCTGCTGTGACTGCTGTATCTAAGGTGATTGAGAGATATCGCAAACTCAATAAATATGTAGAAGTTAGAGGATTAAATTTGGAAAGTCAGACACACATGCATCGTGCGGGTATATATGACAGTGGGATAAATTAATGTTGGTATGGGAATACTGGGTTAAAATACCCATAAATCAACAAATCACGATTGACTCCAACCGTCTTGATTAATTAGACATCTCCGAAAATTAATCATGCGTTACCCAAAACCTTCTACGTCTTATCTGAAGATATCTATTGATTTAGACAGATTTTTCTTCATGAGGTAAAAATTTTGATTGATAATTTTGAATATGTCTAATGCCCAAAGAAATATTTTTTCATGGATAATATTATCTCTAAGCGGGATTGGACTCTTTTTAAGTGCTTGGATATTACTGCCACCAGCTAATATGACACTATTTATATTAGCAGTAGGTGCTAGCGAAGTTTGTCCGTGGTTGTTAATCTCCAATCTGATTATATTACTCTTGGGATTTTTCACGATTCATCGCTCTCAATTTAAAATTGTCACTACCATAACTAGCTTAATTGCCATTCTAATTTGTGCTTCCCAGCTAGCAGAAATTCGACCAACACAATTACGTCTAAATAATACGATCGCAACGGAACTAGGTCAAAATTATCAAGCAAAAATCCCTTCCTCAGCAAAATCAAACATGCGAAATGCTCCATTCATATTCATAGATGCATTTCGAGGAATTCCCCTAACTAAAACTCGGCAACTTAAAAATATTCGCTTTACCAACCCAGAAAACATTCCCCTAGAAATGGATATTTACCAACCTCCACAACCAGGAAAATATCCCGCACTAATTATAATTTATGGTGGAGCTTGGCAAAGTGGAACCCCTGCAAATAACAGCGAATTTAGCCAATATATGGCAGCAAGAGGATACACAGTATTTGCGATCGCATATCGTCATGCACCAGAATATCCCTTCCCCGCACAATTAAATGACGTACGTACAGCTATAAATTTTATACAAAAACATGCCAGCAAATACGAAGCAGACAGCGATCGCATCGTCTTGATGGGGCGATCGGCAGGTGGACATTTAGCCATGTTAGCAGCTTATCAAGCTGACGCACCAGCGATTAAAGCTGTAATTGCCTATTACACTCCAGTAAATTTAACCACAGGATACCAAAATCCTCCCATTCCCGATCCGATAAATACTCGCAAAATATTGACCGCATTTCTTGGTGGTTCACCACAACAAAAACCCCAAGAATATCAAACAGCTTCACCAATCAACTACATCAAACCCGACCTACCACCAACTTTACTAATTCATGGAAACCGCGATCGCATAGTTGAAGCAAAATACAGTCAACAAATGTATGATGCTTTGCGAAAATCCAATAACATCGCTGTTTTTCTAGCTATTCCTTGGGCAGAACATGGATTTGATACTATTTTTAATGGTGTTAGTAACCAACTTGCACTTTACTACACCGAAAGATTTTTAGCTTGGGTACTAGCTCAAAAATAACATATTGCAAAAAAATATGCTGGAGTTGCCATTACTGACAAACAATTCAGCCGTTTAAAAAATAAAATATTCTGATACCAATTCAAATAATGATTGCAACAAACCCAACGGTAGAGAGGTAGCACTGCTACGTCTCTACAAATATCTATCTGTCGCGTTGTTTTTGCAAATTGGTATGATTATAGTCAATCGTATCATGCATAAGCATAAGGGCGGGAATACCCCGCCCCTACAATTTGGATTGTAGATTTTTTCAATCTAAATTGAATTCATTTCTTTTAAAGGCGATTGTTTTGCAAATCAAGCAGGAACAACAAATTTTTCACTCCCAGCTAAATCAAACGCTGCATGAATGACTTGCAATGCTTTCACACCCTGCTCCTGTTCGACAACACAACTAATCTTAATCTCCGATGTCGCAATCATTTGGATATTTATTTTCTGCTGTGCTAAAGCTGCAAACATTTTCGCGGCTATACCCGGTTGTCCCACCATACCTGCACCAACTATACTTACCTTGGCGATCGCATTATCCAAAACAACCTCACCCCAGCCACATTCAATCGCTGCTTGACAAAGCATGGTTTTTGCTTGTTCGGCATCGATTCGGGCAACGGTAAAGGCAATATCTCTTCTGGGCAAACCGTCAATAATATGGCAACGTTGCGATTGAATAATTGTATCAACGCTGATGTTGTACTGTGCCAGTAATCCAAATAATTTCGCTGCCATCCCTGGTTTGTCGGGTACGTGACGAATGGCAAAACGTGCTTGGTTTAAGTCGAGGGCAACACCACGAACCGGAGAATGGTCATTGGGCATTGGGGAATGGGAATGGGGAAAAGGAGAAGTGATGATTTCAAAGGCTTGGGAAAGCGATGTAACTGCGCGATCGCAATCTTTGGCATCGACTACACAGCTAACTTTGACTTCGCTAGTGGAAATCATTTGAATATTTACACCCGCTTCGGCTAAAGTTGCAAACATCTGGGCAGCAACACCAGGGCGACCAATCATTCCCGCACCAGCAATACTCACCTTAGCAATGTCCTGTTCCACCAACACTTCCGCTTCACCCGACTTTGCCGGATTGCTGCGAAGTACAGGTGCGATCGCTTCGGCAACAGCTTCGGCTTTGTTCAAAATCGGTGTCATCACAGTAAAAGCAATGTCATTACTATTACCATCATGGATTGACTGAATAATCAAATCTACATCGACTTTTTGTAGGGAGATTTCCCGAAATAACCGCGCTGCAACCCCTGGCTTATCGGGAACCCGCAACAAAGCTACCTTCGCTTGGTCAGTATCAAATTCCACCCCATCCACCGGACGCGCCAATTCCAAATCCCTCAAAGAACGTCCCGGTTGCTTTGTCGATGTCACCCAAGTTCCCGGTGCATCCGTCCAACTCGATCGCACCACCAAAGGCACACCGTAGTTACGAGCGATTTCTACAGCCCGTGGGTGTAACACTTTTGCCCCCAAACTTGCCAATTCCAGCATTTCATCGCAAGTAATTTCATCCATTAACTGCGCTTCGGGAACCAATCGTGGGTCTGTAGTTAAAATCCCTGGCACATCGGTATAAATCTCACAAAAATCAGCCCGTAAGGCGGCAGCTAATGCGACTGCGGAAGTATCAGAACCACCCCTTCCTAAAGTAGTAATTTCTAATTCCGTACCAGTACTAATCCCTTGAAAACCCGCCACCACAATCACCTTCCCATCTTGAAGATGGCGTTCCATACGTTCGGTTTCGATGTGTAAAATCCGAGCGCGAGTATGGTGAGCCTCGGTAACAATTCCCACCTGTGCCCCCGTCATCGAAATCGCTGGCTGTCCAATTTCCTGCAAAGCCATACTCAAAAGTGCGATCGTCACCTGTTCCCCTGTCGAAAGCAACATATCCATTTCCCGACGGTTGGGATTTTTCGAGATATCATTGGCTAATTTCACCAGACCATCGGTGGTTTTTCCCATAGCTGAAACCACCACCACAAGGGAATTTCCAGCCTGAACAGTTTTGCAAACGCGCTGTGCAACTGCTTGAATGCGATCTACTGAACCGACAGATGAACCACCGTATTTTTGAACTATAAGCGCCATAGGAATTTTAAGAGGGGAAGAGGAGGGTAATCAGCAAGGGTATAGTATCTAAACTATAGCGAGATTATTTACAGATAATTTTTAGTAGCTTGTTAATTTTAATATTGAATTAGTGCCTTTATAAACACCATTTTTGCACCTCGTATGACTAAAAGTCACGAGTGTGCGGCTTGCAGAAATCAAAATTTGACATCCCACACCTTGGAGGTATTAAACTCCGCTTGTCGTAATTTTGAGCGATCGCAAACCCGATTTGCGGAAAACAATTAGCCAAGCGAATTCAAACGGTGCGATTTGTCAGAGCCATTTAGCAAAAGCTCCAGGGAACAGACTTTGCATAGCCCGCTACTTCTAGAAACCACTTCCTACGGAATCAGCAAAGCGATTAACGCTCCACTTATCTACCCCGAAAAGCCATCTTCTAGTTCGCGGATTGCGAATAGGCAAAGCAAACAGTTGACCGAGGGGACAAACTAGAGTGAATATAAAAAGATTAAACCATTGCTCAAGTCATAAGCGACTTCTTGTCGTGTCACCCTTTGTATGGCTGCCATTTAAATTTTTCTCTCTGCTGATTTGTAGAGGTTGAGGATGGAATAAAAAGGGTAGAGTAGGACTTTGGATAATCGCAGTCTGCATAGTCAGGCTTTTGTTTATCTTCAATTCCTGCCACAATTTATGTAGAGGGAGGACACAAAGCATCTACACAAAGTCGTAGATAGTCACTTTTGCAAGCAGTTGGTTTTATGACGTTAAGCCTGTTAAAGAGAGGAATAAGTGTGGAAACACTTGTGGAACAATCAAAGTTAGGTGTAAGTGCTGTTATGAAAGTTGGCGATCGCGTTCGTATCAAAGAATCAGTTGTGGTATACCATCATCCCGAACATCGCGGTCAAGCTTTTGACCTCAAAGGCACGGAAGGAGAGATTACTAATATCGTTACCGAGTGGCACGGTAGACCTGTTAGCGCTAATTTACCAGTCTTAATTCAGTTTAGTAAAAAATTTAAGGCACATTTGCGCGAAAATGAAATAGAAATCATTTAATCAATCAACATTAAAACTCAAAACTTTATCGGCGGCGAAACCACGCAAACAAATTTAGTTCGCCGCGCATTTTTTCTAGTTCTTGATGGTGTTTCGCTGCCGTTTTGTGATACCATTCGCAATATTTTTGATGCTCTGAGCGGATTTGAATTTCATCATAATATTCCCTTGTCATCTGCGCCGCTTCAAACACTTCCTCGACTTCAGGAGGAGGTGAAGGAATAATATATGGAAAATCTTTTGACATAATAAAATTTAATAGTTAGGAGTTAATAGTTAGGAGTTAGGAGTTAGGAGTTAGGAGTTAGGAATTAGGAATTAGGAGTTAGAATAAAACCTTAATAAGTTGAGTCCTATTTAATTAATTATTACTCATTTCCTCTGGATTCAGTACTCAAAACTCAAAACTCATAACTCATAACTCATAACTCATAACTTAATTTACAACCAGCCTCGTAAGCGATAAATAACAATACCGATATATTCCTTGAGAGCGCTAGTAAAATCCTGAGTATTATCAGCATCAGGGATTAAATTCAGAATAGCCGCTTTAGGCGTGCTGGTGAGTTCCTGAAGTTCCCCATAGCTGACGAGAAAATCCGTAGGTGCGGGAATTGCATCAATCTTTTGTTTCTTAAAAATTAATAGCGATCGCGGCATATGGATAGCAGATGTCACCAGCAAAACTCGCTTAATTTCCCGTTGTTCGAGAATTTTCTTGACATTAACAGCATTCTCGTAAGTATTGAGAGAATTAGGTTCTTCGATAATCGCTTCTTTAGGGATACCAATAGAGGTGAGAATACCAGCCATATCAGTCGCTTCCGAAGAACCTTTACCAAACCACTCAACCCTTCCCCCACTCAAAATAATATATGGGGCTTTCTTTTGACGATACAATTGGGCACCATAAATTACCCTATCCCCAGCTTCCTGCAAATCTACCGTCGGTCGAGGTAAAAACGCCGAACGGGTTGCACCACCCAAAACAACGATCGCTTCAGCGTTTGGTAATTGCGACGAAGTATTTTGCCATTCGAGCGATCGCACAAAATAACGCGCTACCCAACTATTGCTACTACCAATTAATAAAACAAGAGCAAAAATAATACAAAATACTGCCGTGCGTGGTCGCCTTTTAATTGTAAATAAAGCAACAATTAAGACTACACAAGCAAGCCCTAATGGATAAATAAACAATGGTAGTAATTTAGAAAGATAGAAAAACATATTTAACCATCGTAGAGACGACCCGGCGGGTCGTCTATATTAAATTAAAATTGAATATAAATTCGTTCACAACAAAGTGAAATATTATTGGTAGGTAATAGCAAACCATTAATAGTTTTAATAAATCAAAAACCAGTAATTACTATTACCAACTACCCACCAACAATTAACAACTAAACTATTCCCAAACCGGAAATTTA
>JAAUPE010000171.1 GCA_012034595.1 Calothrix sp. CSU_2_0
ACTTTACATTCAACAGTAAGTACTTTTTTAGTTAGTAAATGAGTTACTCTAACATCTGTATCGTGAAGACCAAGTTGTGAATTAATTATAGGCTTATCCACTTTCCACTCTTCAGGATTCAATATTCTTGACAGAGTTGCTGCAACCGAAAATTCAAATGCTTTACCTCGAATCATAGGGACTACTTTTGGATCGGACAGGACATCTGCAAGATATTCGATGGGAATATTATATTCTTCGCAAAATTTTACAAGTTTATCTGTCCAGTTCATAATTCAGCAAATAAGTAAGCTATTTGAATTTCAAGTGCTTTTGCTATTTTTTGTATATTTATTAAAGTTATATTTTTTTCTGCTCTTTCTATCATCCCTATATAAGTGCGATGAACTCCTGCTCTGTCCGCTAGCTGTTCTTGAGAAAGATTTTTTTTCAATCTTTCCTCCCTAATTTTTTGACCGAATTGTACTAAAATAGTTTCTTTCATCTAAAAGAAAGAATTTTTTCAAAACTATCATCAAGTTAATATAATGCTAACTATAGTTCTACATACTATAGTTAGCAAGTATGATTTTTTGCACAAAACAAAAATCCCCCACCACATGGGTAGGGGATTTAATTATTACCTAACAACCAGTAATCAGAATTAACCGAATTTACCAGCCGTAGAAGCAATAAGGAAGGCTGCGTAAGTCAGAATATAGCCAACAGTGAAGTGAGCTAAACCAACCAAACGAGCTTGAACAATTGACAGTGCAACAGGCTTATCTTTCCAACGAACTAGGTTCGCAAGAGGAGTACGCTCGTGTGCCCAAACCAAAGTCTCAATCAACTCTTGCCAGTAACCTCTCCAAGAGATGAGGAACATGAAACCAGTTGCCCAAACAAGGTGTCCAAACAGGAACATCCAAGCCCAAACAGACAGGTTATTCATGCCGTATGGGTTGTAACCGTTGATTAACTGTGCGGAGTTAGCCCAGAGATAATCACGGAACCAACCCATTAGGTAGGTGGAGTTTTCGTTAAATTGAGCAACGTTTCCTTGCCAAATCCCCAAATGCTTCCAATGCCAGTAGAAGGTTACCCAACCAATGGTATTCAACATCCAGAACATGGAGAGGTAGAACGAGTCCCAACCGGAAATGTCGCAAGTACCACCACGACCAGGACCATCGCAAGGGAATGCGTAGCCGAAGTCTTTTTTGTCAGGCATCAACTTAGAACCACGAGCATCCAAAGCACCTTTAACCAAAATCAAGGTAGTGGTGTGGATAGCCAATGCAAAGGCATGGTGTACTAAGAAGTCGCCAGGACCAATTGTTAAAAACAGAGAGTTGGTACCGCTATTGATTGCATCCAGCCAACCACCTAACCAAACGTTACCGTAGTTAGGATAAGCAGTGTAAGCAACACTGTCGGGGTTGGAAAGTAATGTATCCAAACCGTATAGCACTTTACCGTGAGAAGCTTGGATGAACTGTGCAAATACAGGTTCAATCAAGATTTGCTTTTCAGGTGTACCGAAAGCAACAACTACGTCGTTGTGTACATACAAACCTAAAGTATGGAAGCCTAAGAACAGGGATACCCAGCTTAAGTGTGAGATGATCGCTTCTTTATGCTTCAATACGCGATCGAGTACGTTGCCTTTGTTTTGTTCGGGGTCATAGTCACGAACCCAGAAGATTGCTCCATGAGCGAAAGCTCCCACCATCAAGAAGCCAGCAATGTACTGGTGATGGGTATACAGAGCTGCTTGAGTTGTGTAGTCTTTCGCAATAAAAGCGTAGGCAGGCAGCGAGTACATATGCTGCGCTACCAAGGAGGTGATAACACCTAAGCAAGCCAGGTGCCAACCTAATTGGAAGTGCAACGAGTTGTTGTAGGTTTCATATATACCTTGGTGAGGCATATTGAAAGGTCCTTCAACTTTCTTGCCAAAAAAGGTTTTGGCATCCATCATTTCTTTGATGCTGTGACCAATACCGAAGTTTGTCCGGTACATGTGACCAGCAACAATGAACAGAACTGCGATCGCAAGGTGGTGGTGAGCCATATCAGTCAACCACAGCGATTCAGTCTGAGGGTGGAAACCACCCAAGAAGGTCAAAATTGCAGTACCCGAACCAGTCGAAGTCCCAAAAATTTGACCTGCGGTATCTGGGTTTTGTGCGTAAACGCCCCAGTTACCAGTAAAGAAGGGGGTTAAACCTTCGGGGTGGGGAAGTGTGGTTAAGAAATTATCCCAACCGACATGTTGCCCACGAGATTCGGGAATCGCCACGTGTACCAAGTGACCAGTCCATGCCAAGGAGCTAACGCCGAACAAACCAGATAAATGGTGGTTTAAGCGCGATTCAGCACTCTTGAACCAAGAAAGGCTAGGACGGAACTTGGGCTGTAAGTGCAACCAACCAGCAAACAGTAGTACTGCCGATAGCAGGAGCAAACCAATCGAACCTGTGTACAGGTCAGTGTTGGTACGCATACCAATGGTGTACCACCAGTGATACACACCTGAGTACGCAATATTTACAGGATTACTTGCACCAGCTTGGGTAAAAGCTTCAATAGCTGGTTTACCGAAGTGAGGGTCCCAAATTGCATGGGCGATCGGACGGATGTGAAGGGGGTCTTTAATCCACTGTTCAAAGTTGCCTTGCCAAGCGACGTGGAACAAAAGGCTGGATGCCCACAGGAAAATGATTGCCAGGTGACCGAAGTGAGTCGCGAAAATCTTTTGGTAAAGATTTTCCTCAGTCATACCGTCATGGCTTTCAAAGTCATTTCCCATAGCCATCGCATACCAAATCCGACGAGTCGTCGGGTCTTGCGCGAGGTCCTGGCTAAATTTCGGAAATTTTGTTGCCATAGGTTTTGATAAATCCTTTAACCTTTAGCCTTCAGGGAGAGTTAGGAGTTTTGAGTTAAAAGTTAGGAGTTTTGAGTTAAAAGTTTTGAGTTTTGAGTTGTAAGTTTTGAGTTACGAAGTTAAAAATTTAGTTTCAACTTATTGCTCATCACTCATAACTCATACCTAAATTTACTCATAACTCATCACTCATACCCCATAACTCATCACTCATAACTCTCCAAGTTGCTAGCCTACTGAAAGAATGTGTGCGTGGAAGAATGCCCAGGTTGTGGCTATACCCCCTAAGAGGTAGTGAGCAACACCAACTGCACGACCTTGAATGATGCTGAGAGCGCGAGGCTGAATAGCAGGTGCTACTTTTAGCTTGTTGTGCGCCCAAACTATCGATTCAATTAGTTCTTGCCAGTAGCCACGACCGCTAAACAAGAACATTAAGCTAAATGCCCAAACGAAGTGAGCGCCTAAGAACATCAAACCGTAAGCAGATAATGCACTGCCGTAGGAGTTGATAACTTGTGCTGCTTGTGCCCACAGGAAGTCCCGCAACCAACCATTAATGGTGATGGCACTTTCGGCAAAGTTGCCACCAGTAATGTGAGACACATTACCAGCTGCGTCAACTGTTCCCCATACGTCAGATTGCATTTTCCATGAGAAGTGGAAAATTACAATTGATAAGGAGTTATACATCCAGAAGAGTCCGAGGAACACGTGGTCCCAACCAGACACTTGACATGTACCGCCACGACCAGGACCGTCGCAAGGGAAGCGGAAGCCCAAGTTCGCTTTATCTGGGATTAAGCGAGAACTGCGAGCGAATAACACACCCTTAAGCAGAATCAGTACGGTGACGTGGATGGTAAATGCGTGAATATGGTGTACTAGGAAGTCAGCAGTACCCAAAGCGATGGGCATCATTGCGACTTTGCCACCAACTGCGACAATACCGCCGCCGAAGGCATGACTAACGACTTGTAATGCATTAGGCGCAGTACCACCGGGGGCTACAGTGTGTAGGTTTTGTACCCACTGTGCAAACACTGGCTGCAATTGGATTGCACTGTCGGAGAACATGTCTTGAGGACGACCCAATGCGCGCATTGTGTCGTTGTGGATGTAAAGCCCGAAGCTGTGGAAGCCAAGGAACATTGACACCCAGTTGAGGTGAGAAATGATTGCATCGCGATGACGTAGCACCCGATCCAACAGGTTGTTTTGGTTCACAACCGGGTCGTAATCACGCACCATGAAGATTGCTGCGTGTGCCGCACCGCCGACGATTAGGAAGCCGCCAATCCACATGTGGTGAGTGAATAAGCAAAGCTGTGTAGCGTAATCGGTCGCTAAGTATGGGTACGGGGGCATCGCGTACATGTGGTGCGCGACGATGATTGTCAGCGAACCCAAGAAAGCAAGGTTAGTTGCCAATTGAGCGTGCCAAGAGGTGGTCAAGTTTTCATAAAGACCCTTGTGACCTTCGCCTGTGAAAGGTCCTTTGTGGTTTTCAAGAATCTCTTTGATGCTGTGACCGATACCCCAGTTGGTGCGGTATTGGTGTCCGGCAACGATGAATAGTACTGCGATCGCAAGATGATGGTGTGCGATATCAGTCATCCACAAACCGCCAGTGACGGGGTTTAACCCACCTTTGAAGGTCAAAAAGTCAGCGTATGTACCCCAGTTCAACGTCCAAAAAGGAGTCAAACCGTTAGCAAAGCTGGGATACAACTCAGTCAATAAGTCTTTATTCAGGATGAATTCGTGGGGTAAGGGTACGTCCTTGAGGGCAACACCTGCATCCAACAACTTATTGATTGGGTTTGATACGTGAATTAAGTGACCAGTCCAACCTAAAGAACCGCAACCAAGCAATACTGCCAAGTGGTGGTTGAGCATCGACTCAACGTTTTGGAACCACTCTAATTTAGGAGCAGCTTTGTGGTAATGGAACCAGCCTGCAAATAAGAACAAGCCAGCTAATACCAAACCGCCAATTGCAGTGCAATAAAGTTGGAATGAGTTGGTAATACCCCAACCACGCCAAACTTGAAATAAACCAGAGGTGATTTGAATACCGTGGAAGCCACCGCCAACATCACCGTTTAAAATGTCTTGTCCCACAATGGGCCAAACAACCTGAGCGCTGGGCTTAACTCCCAGAGGGTCGCTTAACCAAGCCTCGTAGTTCGAGAACTTCGCACCGTGGAATATCATTCCGCTCAACCACAGTGTCACAACTGCCAAATGACCGAAGTGTGCTGCGAATATTTTGCGGGAAATGTCTTCTAAATCGCTTGTATGTGTATCAAAATCGTGGGCGAGGGCGTGAAGGTTCCAAATCCAGGTGGTGGTTTTGGGACCTTTAACAAGGGTTCTATCGAAGTGTCCAGGCTTACCCCATCGTTCAAACGAGGTTGGCACTGGGTCTTTATCGACAATTACTCTTGCTTTCTTCTCCTCTCGCTCCGGAGGACTAATCGTCATTCGACCTCCTCTCTTAAAAGGGATTGAGGAATTATGTACGTAGTTGTCTTCACAGCTTTTTTTAGCCTGTCGCATTTTCCATTCCAGATAGCTTACTCAGCTAACTTAAATTGGAGTCGCGAGAAGACGCTATGTGGAAAGTGGTTTCTGTTGAATTATAGGGGCATCTATCCCACATAGTTATAAACATTTTAACAATAATTCAAAATCCCTCAACTTACCGTGGATTCTGGTTTCTACATCATGAATGTGGGTAAAAATGTCAATAGTTTATTCATTTAATTTACAAAGGGAAACAATTCATAAATATTATAGTTTTTATGGTTTTGCGTGTTATAGTGGCTGACTAAACTTTTATTATTTTGTTTAAGATTTGTTACAAGTTAATATTACGAATCAAAGTAAGTGTAAACAAGTTTTGGTTTGTCTAGTTTATGAATCTTGGTCGAAATAAGTACTGAGATGTAAAAAGATTGAGAAGGGTATGGGATGGAGAAAATAACCATACATGCCTTTGCCTTTCCAGGTTATTTTTGACGGTGTGAGGAAGATTTAACCTTTGGACTGTGGTTGAGGGTAAACAATTTAAGCCAAAATGATTTTTCAGTTGTTCGCGAGGTATGGCTGGTGAAAGGCATGAATTTTTGGCTGGTAAGAGCAATAGCGATGATGCAAGGCACCCGCTTTACAGCGATGATGCAAGGCATCCGCCTTACAGCGATGATGCAAGGCATCCGCCTTACAGCGATCGCAAAATCTTTTTCTTGGCAGGGTGGGATAATTAAGGGAAGCGCCAAATTAGTCATCACAGTCTTACTAATTTTGAGCTTGAGTGGCTGTGGAGGAAAGGTTGTTAGTCAGGAACCGTTCACGTCGGGAAAGGTGCGAGATAACCCACAATTGACGAATCAAATTTCTGAAGTTTCTCCACCATCGGTTATTCAAGAGCTAAAGCGCAGTTTAGAAGCAAATCAACCACAGGTTAAAATTCTCGGTCTAAAACCAGATGAAACGTTGCAAAATGACCGGGTGGATGTTCGTTTTCAAGTCAAAGATTTACCCATATTTCAGGATTCGCAATATAAATTAGGTCCTTACTTGCATGTCATTCTTGATAACGAACCTTATATCGCAGTTTACGATTTGAGTCAGCCTCTAACTTTAGCGAATTTAGCTGCGGGTACTCATACAATCAGAGTTTTTGCATCCCGTCCTTGGCATGAAAGTTTTAAAAATGAAGGTGCATACGCACAAACAACGTTTCATGTTTTTACAAAGACTGACGAAAATAATCCTGATATGTCCCAGCCTTTATTAACATATAGTCGTCCTAAGGGTGAATACGGAGCAGAACCAATTTTGTTAGATTTTTACCTTACTAATGCCCCGCTACAAATTGCTGGTAAGGACATTGTAAAAGATGAAATTGGGGATTGGCGAATTCGCTGTACGATTAACGGTGAAAGCTTCGTTTTAGATAGATGGGAGTCGGTGTATCTTAAAGGATTTAAACCTGGTAAAAACTGGGTTAAAGTTGAGTTTTTAGATGGAGAAGGTAAATTAGTTAAGAATGTTTTTAATACGACGGTGAGAAGTATTGATTACGAACCAAAGGGTAAAGATACTCTTTCTAAAATTATTAGAGGTGAGCTTTCATTTGCACAGGTTCATAGCATTGTCGATCCAAGCTATACTGCTAAAACACCTGTTATAGAACCGATACCTACAGTTGAACCAATCTTAGAACCTACATTAGAATCTAAACCAGAATCTAAACCAGAATCTACACTAGAACCAACAGCAAAACTACAGCCGAAAGAAGAAAAAACGACAGTTCCAGAAATTGATATTCCAAACATTCCCCTGCCTGTTGAAACACCCAAGGTTGAATTAGAGAAACCAGAAAAACCAAAATCTGGTGGTTTCTTTAAACGCAAAACTGACACAGTTCCCGTACCAAAAGCAGATTTAAAAGAAAGACCAGAACCAATTCCGAGTGAAACACCTGTAACACCGGATTTCATTCCAGAAGCCATTAACGAAATTCCCACAAATGAAACTAGTAAATCTCCAACAGAAACACCAAGATTTGGTAAGTATTTCAAATATCCACCTGTTAATGAATCTGTTGATAAATCTGTAGAAAAACCTGCAAACCCATCTATAATTACACCATCTACAGCACCATTATTAGAATCTCCAAAATCTCCGATACCAGAAGTTGAAGTAATACCAGAAATTGCACCAAGTAATAAATTAAATGTATTGCAGGAAAAATTGACGAACCAGTTAGAGAAAATTAAATCAAGTGATTTTTTGCAGCGTTTACAGTCAGTTGAAGCGAAATATTCTTCTGAGAAAGAATCCCCAGTTATTGATAAACCTTCAACATCTGATGTTGAAGCAAATGGAGAAAGTTAATCAGGGAATGCAAGATTTTGAGAAGGTTTGTAGTTTGTTCTAGTTTTTAAGGGCTTTTTAAAAAGTAAATCCAGCTATAGACTTATCAATTTTATCACTTATAGGGGAATAAGGGCGGGATGACCCCGCCCCTACGGGTATTATTAAAAACTTAATAAAAAAATAATGATAAAAAATCGTGTTCGCGCACCACAATTTCCCGAATTTTTTAATTGGTTAAATACAGATAATACTTTATCTATCAAAGAATTAAAAGGTCGAATTATTGTTTTAGACTTCTGGACTTACTGCTGTATAAATTGCCTGCATATACTCCCAGATTTAAAATATTTAGAACAAAAATATCAAGATAGTTTGATAATTATTGGTGTACATTCGGCAAAATTTGAAAATGAAAACGATATAGAAAATATCCGTCAAGCAATACTACGCTACGATATCGAGCATCCTGTTATAGTCGATCGCAATTTTAAAATTTGGCAAGATTATGCAATACGTGCTTATCCAACATTAATAATAATTGACCCTCAAGGCTATATTGTTGGTTCATTTGTAGGTGAAGGAAAACGGGATATTTTAGAAGAGTTGATTAAACAAATAATTGAACAAAATAGTCGGCAAAATACTATTAATTTTCAACAACTAAATTTCACATTAGAAAAGCTGCGATCGCCTATAATTACACCGTTAGCATTTCCTGGTAAGGTTCTGGTGACAAATATCGGTTTGTTTATTGCTGATACGGGACATAATCGGATTATTCAAACCTCTTTTGATGGAGAAACTATCAATATAATTGGGAATGGAAAAGCAGGTTTAATAGATGCTAACTTCGCAGAAACACAGTTTTCTGCACCACAAGGAATGACAGTTGATGAAGAAAATCAAGTCCTTTATGTTGCCGATACAAACAATCATGTAATTCGCCAAATTGACTTAATTCGAGAACAAGTAAAAACGATTGCGGGTACGGGAAAACAAAGTCGAAATATTCATCCTCATTACGGTAATGCATTAGAAACAGCACTAAATTCACCTTGGGATTTAGTGAAAGTCGAGAAAAATTTGTTTATTGCGATCGCGGGTTCTCACCAAGTATGGAAAATGGATTTAGATGGCAATATTATTGGTACTTATGCGGGTACTGGTGCTGAAGCTTGTTACGATAGCAACCTTTTGGAATCAGTATTTGCCCAACCTAGTGGGATTGCTACGGATGGTTGTGACTTATATGTTGCCGATAGCGAAAACAGCACAGTTCGCGCTCTGGGGTTGGGAGAATCCCCACGGGTAAGGACAATTTGCGGCAGTGGAAATTTATTTGAATTTGGCGATCGCGATGGTATTGGTAGTGATGTATTATTACAACATTGTTTGGGGGCTGAATATGCTGAAGGTAATGTTTGGATTGCCGATACTTATAATCACAAAATAAAATGTATTAATCTGAGTACGGGTGAATGTAAAACTGTTTTGGGTAGTGGGGAGTTTGGTTTAAAAGATGGTGTTGGTACAAATGCACAATTTTCTGAACCGTCGGGATTGAGTATTTTAGATTATTTTTTATATATTGCCGATACAAATAATCATGTTATTCGACAAGTCGATTTAAATAGTTTGGAAGTGACAACTTTGAATTTTACAGGTTTATGTTCGCCAGATTTTGTATTCCAAGTACTGTATAAAATAGGGAGCATCCCAGTTTTTATTTAGCGAGCAAAGATTAATCCATTAATTAGGTAGATTTCATGGGAAGAAAATATCATCGCCGTCCTCAAACAAATTTTCAACCGAGGAATGAACCAGAAGATGACAAGGCATTTTATCATCAGCCTGGAGAGTTACCAGGGACAATTAATATCCGTGCAAATTCACCACTTCCCAAAATTCGCTTAATAGATTATAACGATATAGATTGTATAGATAAAAATAATATTTCTGCCCATGAATGTGGGGAATTCTTAGATACACATTCAGTTTCTTGGGTTGATGTTCAAGGTTTAGGTAGCCTAGAGACTTTACAGACTTTAGGTAATGTATTTAAGCTACATCGTTTAGTTCTAGAAGATGTGGTAAACATGTCAGAACGTCCCAAAATAGAGGAATACGACGAACAGTTAGTAATCATTGCTCGTATGGTTGTACCCAAAGATTTTGCTTGCGGGTTTTATAGCGAGCAAGTTAGTTTTGTACTCGGACAACATTACTTACTGACGGTTCAGGAAGAGCCAGAGCATGATTGTTTTGAACCTGTGCGTCATCGGATCGAAAATAGTAAAGGAATGATTCGCAAACGCGGTGCTGACTATTTAGCTTATGCACTTTTAGATGCAATAATCGATGGTTTTTTTCCTGTACTGGAAAAATATGGGGAGCGCATAGAGGAATTAGAGGAAGAAGTAATTGTTAATCCAACCCGCGAAACTCTACGAAGTATATATCAAGTTAGGCGCGAATTATTGCAGTTAAGACGCGGGATTTGGCCTCAGCGCAATGCAATAAATTCATTGATTAGGGATAGTAGTAATTTAATTAGTGAGGAGGTGCAATTTCATTTGAGAGATTGTTATGACCATGCAGTGCAAGTTATGGATATGGTTGAAACTTACCGAGAACTAGCGGCTGGTTTAATGGATGTTTACATGTCGGCAGTCAGCAATAAAATGAATGAAATTATGAAATTGCTGACAGTGGTTTCCGCAATTTTTATTCCTTTAACTTTTATTGCAGGTGTCTATGGAATGAATTTTAACACGGAGAAATCACCGCATAATATGCCAGAGTTGAATTGGTACTGGGGTTATCCCCTATGTTTAGCTGTGATGGGAAGCATCGCTCTAACTTTACTATTCATATTTTGGCGACGTGGTTGGCTAGAAAACCCTTCGTCAATTAAATAGATAAGGTTAATGGTTAATGGTTAATTGTTAAATATCACCAATTATCAATTCACTATTATTACTTAACAAGCAAATTATTCGTGAGGAGTTAAGACTTAAAAATATGCGAGCAGGCGACAATAACTTAATAATTTTAACCTTCTATATCATCGGTATATCTTATACAATCAATCGCATGATTGAGTCTATCGATGACAAAATTAACTTTGCATTAAACAAGGTAGTAGTTGACGAACAACTCAAAGAACAAAATATATTTGATGATGTAGGAATTAACTTCAAGGTATCCCCAACATACGGATTAGCAGATTTCAAAGAAGTATTGATGTTTGTGGAAAACAAATCTAAAAATCTTGCAGTTTATGTTGACTGGGATAATAGTTCTATCGTGATTAAACACAGCAAGCAATCGATGCGAGTGATTCGGAAATCTCCTGATATCACCCGTGACTTAGCTGTGCCTCAAAGCCCCGGTTTGGTGGCTCCAGAAAAAACACTCTCGACAACAATTACTTCCGAAAATACATTTGAGCGCGACCAAGAAAGCGGAGTTTATAACACGAAAAAACCCATTGTTGACATCAAAAGCTTGGAAAAACACCCAGTCAAAGCCAATCGAATTTTATTCAAAAAATTCATGAATGAAGAAACAACCTTAGAATTTTCGGTACAACTTGTACTGAGATTATCGGAAGTACGGGTTGGACTTGCCCCAGGAGTTAATAAACCACCCATGTGCATAGTCAATTGTCCATTCACAATTAGAAAACTACCTTGGACTTACGCCCTACCCTGGAACAAAAAAAGATAATTTAAAAATTGGAACCAAAACACCATCAAAGATTAAACTAGATCGTGGAAGAGAGTAGGTGTAGGTGGTTGCAGACAAGTCAGAAGTGACAAGTTTGAGGAAAGTCCGGGCTTCCGAAAGACCAGACTTGCTGGATAACGTCCAGTGTGAGCGATCGCGAGGATAGTGCCACAGAAAAATACCGCCAAAATAAAGTTAGGAGTTAAAAGTTAAAAGTTAGGAATTAATAACTCATAACTCATAATTCATAACTTCTAACTATGTTTGGTAAGGGTGCAAAGGTGCGGTAAGAGCGCACCAGCAGCATCGAGAGGTGCTGGCTCGGTAAACCCCGGTTGGAAGCAAGGTAATGGAGCTAAGGTTGGTCTTTTACCAGTTCCGCAAATTGAGCCGCTAGAGGTGTTCTGGTAACAGGCATCCCAGATAGATAACCGCCATTGTTTTGCAAAGCGTTACTTGTAGCGTTTTTACAAGCAATAACAGAACCCGGCTTATGTCCTGCTCTCTCCTTAATTTTTTATTAGTTATTGGTTATTTATTTTATTTGCGATCGGGTTATTTATCTTTATGTTTTAAATAATTAATTGAAAAACCCATGCCTAATAACTAGTGCCCAATTCCCAATTCCCAATTCCCAATTCCCAATAAATAATAATGTCTCTTGCGTACCCACGCCGTCAGCGTCAGCTTGAAAACTTGGTCAAAAAGTTAGGTCTTTCATTAGAAGCACCCATTAAGTGGGATTTGCTCGATATGGCATTGACCCATCCAACAGCATCAGAATCTGCAAATTACGAACAACTGGAGTTTGTTGGTGATGCAGTTGTGCGTTTGGTGGCTGCTGTTGTGCTGTGGGATAACTTCTATGATTGTTCGGTAGGTGATTTTGCAGCGATTCGTTCGGTTTTAGTGAGCGATCGCATTCTCGCACAACTCGCCCGTTCCTACGGTTTAGAACTATATTTACTTGTTGCTGGTAGCGCAACTACAGATCAAGTTGGTCAAGAATCACGATTTGCAGATTCGTTTGAAGCGGTACTCGGTGCCCTTTATCTCAGCACCAATAATCTTGACCTAATCCGTCCTTGGCTTGACCCCCACTTTAAGGAACTTGCAGCCGAAATTCGCCTCGATCCAGCCCGACTTAACTATAAAGCAGCACTTCAAGAATGGACTCAGGCACAGTATAAAGTTTTACCGGAATATCGAGTTGTAGAGATTCAGCAAGCACAACATAATGAAGACCGTTTTAGCGCAGAAGTCTGGCTGCACGCTAAAAAACTTGGTCAAGGTAAAGGACGCTCAATCAAAGCTGCCGAGCAAGCCGCAGCTAAAGTTGCATTTTTAGCGTTGCCGCATCAGCAATAATACTGAGCCTAATTTAGAATATGTTAGTTAATAATCAATAAGATTGTTAATAGATATTGGGTACGAAAGCATATTTATAAAGTAAATCTTAAATGAGCAAAAAAATTAATATAGCCGTAATTGGAGTTGGACGTTGGGGAGTTCACTGGTTGAGGGTTGTATCCGAAAACCCCCAGGTAAATTTAGCAGCAGTAGTAGAACCAAATCGAGAACGTTTGGAAGCTGTAAAAAGACAATACCAACTAAGCGATCGCATTTTACTAACAACCGAATGGCAAGCATTACAAAATTTGCCTGAACTTGATGGAGTCATAATCGCAACTCCCGCAGCAACCCATTACCCATTGATTGCAGATGCGTTGCACTGGGGGTTACATGTGCTTGCGGAAAAACCTCTGACTACCGATCCTGCAAAATGCCGGGAATTGTGCGAGTTAGCAGAACAGCAACAGCGCATTCTGATGGTCGATCACACCTATTTATTTCATCCCGCAGTCGTAAAGGGTAAAACAATTGTCGAGTCGGGGGAGCTAGGTAATTTACGCTACGGATATGCGACACGTACTCACCTGGGACCAGTTCGCCAAGATGTTGATGCGCTTTGGGATTTAGCAATCCACGATATTGCAATTTTTAATACATGGGTTGGGGAGTATCCAGTGAAAGTACAAGCAACGGGTACAACGTGGTTACAAAACGTATCCGATTTAGTTTGGGCTACACTTACTTATCCGAGTGGATTTCAGGCATATATTCATTTGTGCTGGTTAAATAATGATAAGCAGCGACGGTTGGGTGTGGTTGGAAGTCAGGGAAGTTTGATTTTTGACGAAATGTTAGTTAATGCTCCATTGACGCTATTCAAGGGAGAATTTGAGATACAGGGAAATAGTTATATTCCTATTAACCAAAGTCAGCAAGTATTGGAATTAGCAAAATCTGAACCTTTGAAAAAAGTTTTTCAATGCTTTCTAGAATGCATGGAAACAAATACTTCTCCTGTTATTTCATCAGGGAGGGTAGGTACTGATTTGGTGGAAATTCTCACAGCTTTAAGTGAATCTTTAAATAAAGGTGGAATCCCAATTATTGTTAACAGGGAGTAGATAAGTATCTCTATATATACTCAGAGATGCAAACGAGTGAGTATGCACTTTCTTATGCATAATCTAAATCTAAACTGAAATCTAAACTGAAATCTAAACCTCTAAATGATGAAAAATTATTTTGAGTAAATCAGCTTGTGTAAATGGCTTAGTTAAATATCCCGAAGAGCGAACCATTTTAGCTTTTGCTCTATCAATTAAACTTGTCCTAGCTGTCACCATAATTACTGGTGTATTCCTAAAATATGAATGTTTTCGTAATAGAGAACATAACTCATATCCATCCAGATTCGGCATTCCAATATCTAATAAAATTAAATCAGGTTTGATACGAATAGTCTGCATTAAAGCTTTCAAAGGGTCATGAATACCAACCACATAAAAAAACGAATCATCTAAAAAATGTTTAATTGCATTGATAATAGTCGGACTATCATCAATACACATGACTTTATAAATTTGCTTATCATTTGATTGCCTTGCTTGATGTCGATTATTATCACTATCAACATTTTTTTTAACTGACTGAGACTCTGTAATTACTTCATTATCGGCGTATTTTTTTGATTCTGCTGATTGTCTTTGGTTTTTCTTGAGCCGAGTTAATTTTGGTAATTAGTTACGGGTCTTTTTCTTGACATTTATCAACTAATAAATG
>JAAUPE010000172.1 GCA_012034595.1 Calothrix sp. CSU_2_0
CACGCATTTGTCAAAATTGTGAAATTCCTTCTTTGTCTAAGATTATCAATGAAAAAGCGATGATTCTCCAACTGGGGTTGTCTTGGAACAGTGCGTCCTTACTTTCCCCGATTTATTGAGGAGATACTTCCTAACCACCTTTACTCAACAACCTATCCGGCGTAAAGGAAGGAGAGCAAGATATGGGATATATTATTTGATAGCTCAAATTTACTATTTAATAAAATGCCTCAAAAATCACAACCTCCAAAAAAATTAGTTTTAATTGGTGGTGGTCATAGCCATGCAATTGTACTGCGATCGCACATAAATAATCCACTGCCAAATATTCATTTGAGCTTAATTTCCGAAAGTTCAGATACTCCCTATTCAGGAATGTTACCCGGACATATTGCTGGCTTTTATACCCGTAGTGAATGTCATATTAATTTACAGCATTTAACTAATTTTGCTGGAGCAAAATTTTATATTAATCGAGTAATTAATCTGGATTTAAACAACAATCGAGTAATTTGTGAAAACTTGCCACCGATAGACTTTGATATTTTATCAATTGATATTGGTAGTATCCCCGCAACTCTTACAATTCCAGGTGCAGCAGAATATGCAATTGCTGCTAAACCAGTAGGAAAATTGTTAGCTGAATGGGAAAAATTATGTAATCAAATTCAAGAATATCAATTACCTGTACATATAGGTATTGTTGGTGGAGGTGCTGGGGGAGTTGAATTAGCTTTAGCAATGCAGGCAAAATTACATAATCAAACAGGATTAGAAATACACTTATTTAATCGCGATCGCAATTTAATGCCGAGTTATCATCCTTCTGTACAACGGTTGATGAAAAAGGTGTTGTTGAAGCGAAAAATTAAATTACATTTAGGAGAAACTGTATGTAAATTAGAAAAACAAGCAGAACAAGTAAACAAAGATAAAATTAAATTGACTTGTGAATCTGGATTAAATTTAGAGTGCGATCGCAGTAAAGCGGGTACTTTGTACCATCGCATTTTTTGGGTAACAGAAGCTTCAGCACCGCAATGGTTAAAAACGACTGGATTAACAACAGACGAAAAAGGTTTTATATTAGTTAAAAATACATTACAATCTTTATCCCATTCTCATATATTTGCCTCTGGTGATATTGCGACAATGGTAAATCATCCCCGTCCCAAAGCCGGTGTATTTGCAGTCCGTCAAGGTAAACCATTATTTAACAATTTGCGAAGATATATACTAGGGGAAACACCACAAAATTACATACCACAGCCAGATTACTTAAGTTTAATCGGGACTGGAGATGGCAAAGCTTTGGCAAATCGCGGCAATTTCACATTACCACCCAGTCGATTATTATGGTTTTGGAAAGATTGGATAGATCGAAAATTTATGCAGCAATTTCAATAAATCAGAGTCTGTAAGCTGGAAATAACGTCGAAGCCCAGTTAATTTTTGCGTTAATGTTTTGTGTGGATTAATCGCTTATTGCCATTAGCCCAAGAAACCTAGCCTTCAGATGGAGTGGCTTTTTTCTCAACCTCTTTAACCCGAACTCAGGTTATCTAATTCCAAAAATCAGTTACTCCATATCCTAAATCTGCCAGCATGTGACGCAGCAACGGTAAACTCAAGCCAATCACATTGCTGTGACAACCATCTATTTTCTCTACAAATACGCTTCCTTTACCTTCCAAAGCAAAAGCACCTGCACAATTTAGCGGTTCCCCCGTAGCTGCATAAGCCTTAATCTCATTATCACTAACATTCGCAAAGTAAACTTTAGTTATTTGACACTTAACCAACATCCGATTTTTAGAAGTATCGATTAAAACATGACCTGTCAGCAAATCGCCAATATTACCACGCATTTCTTGCCAGCGTAAAATTGCTTCCTCAGCATTTGCTGGTTTGCCGTGAATTTGACCATTCACAGCTAAAACCGAGTCACAACCCATCACCAAAGCTGAATCAAACTTGGGAGCGACCCTTTCGGCTTTACGTTGTGCTAGCACTTGTACCAATAATACAGGGTCGCGTGATTGAACTTGAGACTCATCAAAATTACTGACGCAAACTGTTGGTTCGATACCTACAGTTTGTAATAATCGTTTACGTGCAGGGGAAGCAGATGCAAGTACAAATTGTGGAATAACCATATTCAGGAGCAGAGAGAAAGAGCAAAAAGAGAAAGCGAATATTTATCAATCATAAACACCGATTTTGTGTGAACTTTAACTGGTAAACATATATTAAAGTCAGCACCTTAGCTACGTCCCTACTGCCAATCATTAACCATACAACCACTAATTAATAAACTTGAAATGAATCGATTGACTCTTCAATCATCCGTTTGACTTTTGACCAGCGTCTTTCTGTGACTGAGGCATTAAAAGTAAATAGTTTACCACGACTAACTGCAACACTAGCTAAATTGTGACGTTGTTGATTATTTGGAAGCTTAATTAAGTATTCAAATTTGTAATATTTTTTGCCACCAACTTCCCTTTCTGCCGCATCTATTAATTCTGCTTCCCGTCCCGATCCTTCAGGTGCGAGGGCGTTTTTACCTAATTTATATCCTACTTCTCCAGGTGTACCCAACTCAGTTAAGGTTTTTCCCCCTGGAACTGGACTAATTACCACCGATACGTTTTCTGATGGTTCGATAATGTCGTGAAACACAGTATCAGGACCATTTGCAACTTTTACTTGTACCCAACCATTGGGATATGTAAACTCATAGCCATCATCTGTATCTGCAAAACTTTTGAGACCAGCCGCAGTTGCAATATCAGAATAACTGAAACTCAAGCTAAAAACTAATAAAAAAATCAATCCAATTCGTATCCACATTCTTTCTATTCCTTAGGCTGAGAGCAACAAGAGATTCACGCAATAATATATCTCTAAACATTCTCCCATCAAGAGTGACCATCGCAGAACCAACATTAGAGAACTCCACAGAATGATTGATCCAAAAGCTGTCATTGCGTACTCCGAAGCGGAGAAGCAAGCTACGCTCTTAGCGTGCGCGATAGCGCTTACGAAACGGAGTGTAGCGAAGCAATCCCAAGATTTTGCGATTGCTACCCTACCTTCGGAACAGCTTCGCTGTAGCTTGCTTCCACGTAGTGGTACGGGAACGCTGAGTCGCAAGCGACACGCTTCGCGAACGCTCCATTCGCAATGACAATTGGGCATTTCTTTTTGTGGAGGTCTCTTACATAATTTACTTATAACAAACTACACAATACCAGTCCAGAATCCACGTTTTTCAAAGTGTGGAGAGTTCAAATTCCTCAACTACTATACCTAATGCTACCCCTAGCTTCTGCGACGAGGATGTTCAATGTCACTCAAACCACGTAATTCTCTACCTCTAGGAGGTCCTGTATAGACATCAGCTTGCGGAACTTCATTAGAAAACTTTAAGCCAGTTCTAGTTTCAAGCTCAGTAATCGAAACTTGAAAGTTCTTGAATTCCCCAACAGGTCTAAGTTCAAAGGGAATTTTGTCAATAAACTTCTCCTGGCTAACAACATAAGCGCTTGAATAGAGTTTGCCACTTCCATCTACGACCAAAACTACCTTCCAGAAGAATTTAGGAACTTGAATTTCCCGATGAACTACATCATTTTGTTGAAAAATGGGTCCAGTGAGAACAGTTGCCAAAAGATCGTCTTGATCGGTGTTGGTGAGGATGAAATTTTCCAATCCCTGCCAAAGTTCTTGTGATTGATTAAACTGAAAGTGTTGGGGAGAGCAATTTGTAAAATGAAATGTATCGCTGTTGGCTAACCTAACTGTAGCTTCGTCTCCCCAATTTGGGTCTTGCCGACGAACTAAGTGACCCCTGTCAAAAAAATTACCTCCTGGCTCATTGCCGTAGAAGTTATTTCCAACTTGCAAAGCTTCAGGTATGCGTGGATCGAAAAACCATTTATCCTTTCCTCGTTCCATTGCAATCGACTGCTTGCCGTCAATATTAACCGCAGTCAAAAATGCCAGACGGCGGGTTTCACACATGACGATGGAGAAGTGCGTATAGCGAAGAACATTATCTTGCGCCCCTACTACAGGTGTAACTGAACCAAATGCCAGGGCAGTTGGTGTTAATTCTGGTAAAGGAATATTCATCCCCAGGAAGTCTGGATTATAACCTTTACGGTCTTGATAATAACTCAAAGGACGAACACTATCATCGTTACTGAAGCGATCGCCTGTAGATATAGGAGGGTGCTGCTTTTTGCTTTCCAAGTTAGTTTCAACCTAATTTTACCATCCACTATAGCAGGGGTATTACTTACTTGACTAACAACACTTTCACCAGGCTTTGTACCGGAAAATACGGGGATGGTGGAAACTACTGCAAGCGATCGCATTATTGCAGCATTAGTATAGTTCAATACAGTTTCAGTTAAGCGTTTTTTCCTTCTCTTCCTTGGTGTACTTAGCCCTTACAGGGTGGCTATCGCCAACAGAAGCCACTATCCTGCGGGATGAGCTTCGCTCTACGTGTTTACTCTACACCTACTTACGGTAGGCATGAAGTGACTTCTGTGACTTCTGTAAGGGTAATGCCCAATGCTCAATTCCCAATTCCCATTATTCAACTTGCAATACAACTAATGTCATATCATCGGTGTTTTGCTTATCAGCACCGATGAAATCTTCTACTTTATTAAACATGTAATCGAGTATTTCTTGAGGATCGCCATAAATTCGACAAGCGATGTTGAGCGCTTCAATCAGATTCTCTTCGTCAAAGCGATCGCCACTTGCAGATGCAGCATCAGTCATACCATCAGTATAATAAATTACTACATCTCCCGATTCTAATACCGCTTGTCCATCTTCATACTGACTATTGGCATCTAAACCAATCAACATTCCCAAGGTATCTAACCGGGTGACTGTTTTGGTCGCAGCGTGCCACCATAAAGGAGGATTGTGTGCGGCATTGCTATAGGATAATGTGCGCGTATCGGGGTCAAATTCCGAATAAAACAATGTCACAAAACGGTTGGAATTTTCCAAATCCGCATACATAACGCGATTCAAATTCTGCAAAATCCGGCAAGGTGGATGACCGTGTAAAACCTCACCTCGCAGCATTCCCCGCATCATGGTCATAATCAAACCAGCTGGGACACCTTTTCCCATCACATCCCCAACAACTAAACCCCAGCGACCAGTTTCTTCGGTTCCTGCGGTATTGGTTAATGCGATACTGCCTGTAGGAGTCGCTGACGTAATACTGCTTGGGGGAGTCGCTTGCGCGATACTCCCTGGAGGAGTCGCTGACGCGATACTCCCTGGAGGAGTCGCTGACGCGATACTCCCTGGAGGAGTCGCTGACGCGATCGCATTTTTACTAACGGGCTGAATTTGGTCGTGGTTTGTCGGGATAAAGTCGTAGTAATCACCACCAACTCGGTTCGCGGGTTTACAACGTGCAGCTAGGGAGACACCGGGAATAGTTGGACATTGCCGGGGTAAAAGTCGTCTTTGAATTTCCGCACCAATTTCTAATTCTTGGTCGAGACGTTCCTTTTTACGCAGTTCAACCGCCAACTCGTCGTTTTCAATGGCAACTGCGGTTTGGTCTGCCACCAAGCGTACTAATTTTTGTCGCGTTTCCGTCCATGTATAATCAGGGTCACGACTCAAAACATACAACCAACCGCGTTCATTATGCTTAACTAATATTGCTGTACCAAAAACTTGTACATCTGGACCCAAGCAGCGATGCATTTGGTCATCTAGCATCCCTGTAGTTGTCGCTAAGGGGACAGCATTTGCTAACAATGCTATCTGACTGCTAGCTGTTTCAAGTGCTTTACGAATATCTTTGCGCTGCCGACTATCTTGCCAGTGTAGTTGTTCTAACCGTACTTGCCCATTAGGTTTGTAGAGAAATAGGGCACTTCCGTCAGCATCGGTGACTCGTGTTGCCATCAACGGAATTAATTCGAGAAACTGATTTAAGTTGTTAAAACTTCTCAGTGCAAATCCCAACGAACTGAGTAAGTCTTGAATTTTGTTTTGTTCGCGATGTAGCCTTGCCACTAGTTCTTTCAACGCGACAACAGGAGTAACATCTGTTGTCGCGCTGGTATTGCTGTCGGTAGGTTGGGAAGGTGGTTGAGGCACAGTTATTATTTAAATTAAAATATTGCAGGTTTTAATGTAATTAGCGTGTAATCATTGTCCATCATTGCTACACCATATTGGGATAAAGCTTGTAATTTTAGCAAGCGTATAAAGACGTAGCACAAAAAATTTATCTTGATTTCATTTTTCTATTTGATTTCTTAATAATTATAAGTGACTAAATTAGTCATTTTTACCCAACCCGAATTTCATAATATGGAGTATTTTCTACTATGTACTGATGGCTTTCTATATTTACGCACTTAGGTTTTTGTCTCCTATTCCTGGGGATATAAATAAATTCAGAGTTAAATTGTTTATTTAGTACCATGAGTTAGAGCATTTTATAACTAGTGTTTTGTAACAAGGGGTCTGGGGTATTAGGGGTCTGGGAATTCTAGACACGAGTAAGAAGCAACAGGGGTAAGAATTCCGGCTATAATTTAAAACTTTTATCGAAGACTGTGGAATAGAGTACTTTAGTTTAATTAAAAAGTAAATAAAATAGCTGAAAAAAAGTAACAAGGAACGATCGCGAGAAAAAAAAATTGGCAAATCTAATGGGAATACAAAATGTAGAACATTGAATAAATCCCTATAAAAAACGTTTGAGGATTCGAGCGTTACAACTTTTTACCCTGTGGGAAGTTTCAATGCAACATCTCACCTATGCGACGTTTGTTACAAATATGAATTTTTATTTTCATACAAAATTTAGAGTTTTTTCTAGCCAACGTTTAATTCGCTCGAAATCTGAAATTGTTTTTGTTGGTGTACCGACGCAAGATTACTTAAGAACCGCTTTGCGATGTTCTATAAGAACCGCTTCGCGATCGCGTTTAAAAGTCTTATATATTTGTAGTCTTTCCCTGGTCGGATAATTATGTGGTTAAAAACTTCCCCAGGTTGGTTCCAGAGAGAGTACGCGATAAGTAGAGTTTAATACCTCCGGCATATCGTACAATTTCAACTGCATAATAACAGAAGTTATTAAATATACAATTAATTAGCTCCAAAAAAATAATCTTAATCAAAACTAATTAATTGTTGTGTAGGCATGATGTTGCAAACTAGTACATCACAGCGGAAATAAACCTGCTATTTCAAAACCCCCAAAACCTACATTCTGAGCCTTCTGACCCCTGCATTCTGCCTTCTGACCTCTTGGAACAACTAGCCACTTAATAATGCTTCGACGAACTCGTAGCTCGAAAAAGGGCGTAAATCTTCAATCCCTTCACCAGCACCAATAAAGCGTATAGGTAAACCAAGTTGTTTAACTACTGCCAGGGCAACACCACCTTTGGCTGTACCATCGAGTTTAGTTAGGACTACACCGCTTAACTGGGCGGCTTGGGAAAAAACCTCGGCTTGTCGCAAACCATTCTGACCTAAGGTGGCATCAAGAACCAACAGTGATTCTACTTTGGCATTTGGGGCTTTTTATCGATAATACGACGGATTTTACTGAGTTCTTCCATCAAATTCTTCTTGTTTTGCAACCGTCCTGCGGTATCTACCAACAGTAACTCAGTATCGCGGGCTACAGCAGCAGCAATGGCATCAAAAACCACTGCTGCGGGGTCAGTGTTTTTGCCAGGATTGGATACGACTTCTACACCACTGCGGGTTCCCCAGACTTTGACCTGCTCGACTGCTGCGGCACGAAATGTATCTGCGGCACCAATTAAGGTTTTGTACCCCGACTTTTGCGATAAATGGGCAAGTTTGCCAATGGTAGTTGTTTTACCAGCACCATTGACACCCGTCATTAACCAAATATTCAGGGTGTCTTTTTCGGGTGCAAAAGCTGATTTAGAAGATTTTTGGATGGGATTATCGAGCATATCCCGAATGATTTGCTTCAGGTATGCGATCGCAGCGTCGGGTGGTAATACTTCTTCTCGCAGTTTTTGCTGTAAGGCATCAATAATAAAGTCTGTGGCTTCGACTCCAACGTCAGCTTGCAGTAGTAATGCTTCAATTTCCATTACCGCAGCTTGGTTGAGTGGTCCCTGTCCCACAATTGACTTAAGTTGGTTGAGGATACTACGACGGGTTTTATCTAAACCCTGCCGTAATTTTTTCAGCCAATTTATTTCTTCGATGGAAATATCTTCGGGACGACGACCTTGTGCTGCTAAAACATCGGTAGACCAAACAAATCCTTCATCAAAATCTAAATCTGGGGCTTCTGTAGTCGTCTCGACATTATTTTCTAGGTTATTTTCTAGGTTTATTTCTGATGCTGCTGGGGTTACTGGTGTATTCGGTTTTACCCCAGGTTGGGTTTCCAATTCGGGAAATGCGATCGCGTCAGCGACTCCCCCAGGGAGTATCGCACTGGCAATCAAACGTTCTTGTTTGGCTTGCCGTTCGGCTGCTGCCCGCTCTAAAAATGATAAAGCGGCTGGTGCTGGTGTTTCCGAAATATTCTCTTCGGAAGTAGTCTGAGATTCTACAAACTCATTTGCGAGTGTCGTATTTGTTGCTGGAGAATCTGTTGCTGGAGAATCTGTTTGAGTCGAAATTATCTCGGTAGCGGGTTCGGAATCATCGACGACGCTTTCAATTTCAGGAATTTCCGTAACTTCTGTTACTTGTTCGCTAATATTTTCGCTAATATTCTCGTTAATATTTTCATCTTCAGTTACCTCTGATTGCGTCTCGACTGTTTCGATTACAGCAGCAGTATCCCCAGTAATTTCTTCAGATATTTTCTCTGGGGACGTGGTTTCAATGACAGCTCCAGCAACTTCTACAGAGTCAGCTTGTTTGACATCAATATTTTCAGTTTGCTGCTTCTGCTGAATATTTTGGTACGCAGCTTTAGCAAATGCCAGCATATCAGCAGCCGCATCAGGTGTCGAATTAGCTGTTGAGTTATCTGGCTTTGGGTTCTCTGGTGTTGTCGCTTCTGTTGATTTAGTTTGCGCTTCTTGGGCTTGAGATTCTTTGGGTGTAGATGTTTCTGATTCTTTCTCAGTCGAAGGATTATCCGAAGATTCGTTATATTGACGGCGAAACCAATTAAAAACCATTGCAGCTAGCAGTATTAGTTGTTGATTATTTCCACACTACCAACGAATTCGCATTAATTACACAGGCTGTTTTTGTTCGGTAACTCGCCTAAGTACACCATTGATAAAACGATGTCCATCAGCCTCGCTATAACGTTTGGCAAGTTCTACCGCTTCGTTGATTGCCATTCTCGGATCGAGTCCTAAAAATCGCATTTCGGCGACTGCAATGCGTAAAATATCGCGGTCAATTTGGGCAAGTCGATTTACTTGCCAATCAATCAATGCTTGAGAAATATCCGCATCAACCAGATGTTGATTCTCATTCACGGTACGAACAATTTGAATGGCGTAGTATGTGACTTCTTTATCTTGGTTCGCAAGTTGAACTAATTCGGGAAATTCAATTGCTGCGCCTAATTTGTTGATTGCAGCTTGGGTATAAGATACCGCTTCTTTGAGCATGGTACGTGCGGTATTTAAGTCAGCAGCACGAGTTTCACTAGTTAAAATGCGATCGTTGCTGCGTTGTAATTCTCCGGCTGCATTGTCGAGGGTGTCTAGAACCTCAGAACGCAGGGTACGAACTGCTTCAAGGACTAATTTGGGTAATTGCTCTTCGGTTAGTTTTTTCGGGTTTGATGATAATTGGCTCAGACTTAACAGCGCCAACTCGCGAGCAATTTGACGTGGTTTACGTTTTTGCATATGGGTAGGTGAATTTGTGTAGGGGAATACATTGTAGAGTTAGACATTAATAATAGTTCTATTGGTCGTAATTTTGCGGAAATTTTCCTAACTTTCTTCCATCTGGATTGTTTGCCGCTTGCTTTCGGTGAGCGGTATTTCGATTTTACGTTCTTTAGCCATGACAAGTTGGGGTAATTGGGTATTCGGGGCAACAATTCCACCTGAGACTATAATTTTAAACGCATCTTCGATTGACATGGATAGGTTAACCACTTCATCTTCAGGGATAACTGCATACCATCCAGTCGTGGGGTTGGGAGTTGTGGGGATAAAAACACTTAACATTGGACGTGACATCTGTGCTTGAATATCGGCACTAATCACACCAGTTACAAATGCGATCGCCCAAATTCCTCTCCGAGGATATTCAACTAAAATTACGCGACGAAATTTACCGTTGGAATCTTTTAAAACAGTTTCCAAAATCTGTTTCAGGGTTTTGTATACCTGTCCAGCCAAAGGAATAGCCTGTAAAAATTTTTCGCCAAAATCTAGTAACCACCGTCCTGCAATGTTGCGAGCCATTAACCCAATTGCCATGATACTCAGTAATGGCACAGCTAAACCGACTAATAGGTTCAGTATATTTACTAAGAGTGGGTTTAATCCATCAAAGGGATTGACTTGTTTGGGAATTTGGGTGAGAAAATTAATTACCCAATTAGCAATGGTTATCGTCAGCCAAATCGTTGTTGCTAGGGGAATCACAACCAACAATCCAGCTATCAGGTCATTTTTTAAGTCCTGCTTCAAGCGTTCGATTCCCAAACCCTGAGTCTCCTTGTTTGAGCTTGTAAAGTTTTTTTGATTACCCATACAAACAAATTTGTTAAATATAGCATCTCGACATAATATCTCGATTTTCCACGTCAAACAGACCATACTCCTGTTTCCGCAAGGATTCTTGTCGGGCAAGGAGTAACTTTGTCATCGAAACTGTAGCGCTGAAATCGATTTTAATAAATGGAAAATTTATAGAATCTTACACAGGTAGGATTCTAATAATTATCTCTCAAAATATTAATTTATATTAATGATAGCGTTACAAAGTCGCTATTGGGCATGGAGAATTGGATAATGGGCAATTAAAGATTAGCAATTAAATAACATACATATCTTGTGGAATGGGCAGGAAAGCCCGTTAATCTAATTAGGCAGTTATATTGATGCCTGCTCCACAAAATCAGAACTTGCATTTTATTTAATATGCATTCCTAAGTAATAATTGAACTTGGGGGGATGCCATCGGTTATGTCAAAAACAAGCTGTGTGAGACAAGCTAAGGGGGATAGACGATGATGGAGTACCAATCTAGTCCTAATCTATCGAACACTGGGCTTTTAGAGCTTTTTCCAATAAATTTTGATACTCTCGATCTTTAATTCTATACGCGCCAAATCTTTCTAAGTGTGGATTCATCATTTGGGCATCAAATAGAACAAATTCACGTTCTCGCAAGCGTTCAACTAATTTCACCATTGCGACTTTGGAACCGTCGGGAATACGAAAAAACATTGATTCACCAATAAAGATACCAGCGATCGCAATCCCTAAAATTCCGCCTGCGAGTTCATCCCCTTGCCAGGTTTCAAAACTATAAGCCCAACCAGCCTTATATAATTTCCAATAGATTTCTTTTAACTCGTTTGATATCCATGTTGTATCGCGATTGGCACAACCTTCGACCACAGCCTCAAAATCACGATTTATTGCCACATCAAAACGTTCCTGATTCAAAATCCTCTGTAATGACTTGGGATAGCGAAAACGTTCATCAAGAGGAATCAGAGTGCGATCGCGACTTCCGTACCACCCCACTTTATTGTTATCATCAGCCATGAGAAAATAACCTTGGGCATAGCCTTGAATAATAGCAGCAACGTCATATTGCATAAAAGATGGATACTGGTTAATAGTTAGTTGTTACTGGGTCAAGTTAGTATCGGTTTTACTCAATATTTAAATCTCTTTTCTTGTTACTAATTACCCGTAGCACTTCTCATTTGGACACAATACAAAACAATATAAATCGGGGCAAACGTTTGTTTGTCCCTACAGTATTCTTGATTATCAACTATTTTTTGTTCAACTGATAACCATTATATTAACGATAACCAATTACCCATCACCAATTAAATATTGACCATTGACCATTAACCATTACCAAAATTATGACAGAACCAATCCCCGCCATTACGTTGTTACCTTCAGAAAAACCCGAACAAGAAGGAACTTGGTTACAACAAAACTTACATAGATGGCTTGACGAGCAATTTATTCCAGAAGCTGTCAATCAAAAAATAGCCGAACGGGCAGCTCAAATATTTGTACGTCAGCGAATGGAAGGAGAAAATGACCTTGGTTCGCTGGTATTAGCAATTGTGACAGAAATGCAAGCGTTCGACTTTTCTAAAAGCTTTTATGGAGAATTTGCGATCGCCAATGCCGTTAGCGAAATTCTCCTCGAAAGTCTCGGCATAGACAACAAGTGTTGCGGACAATAGTTAAAAGTTATGAGTTATGAATTGTGAGTTATGAGTTTTATTCTTAGAAATGTGGAATTAATAAAATACAGAACCTCACCCCTGCTACGCATCCCCTCTTCCGTAGCTTGCTTCCCGTAGGGTACTTTGACGGAAGAATAATCTCCCGTCAAGTTCTCTCCGTCTACGGAGAGGGGAATAAAAGGGGTGAGGTTCCATATTAGATTTACACTTTATTCGATCCATATTCCCAACTCCTAACTCCTAACTCCTAACTCCTAACTTTCTTACACTACCAACTAGACTTGACAACACCAGGTAGCAAACCTTCATGTGCCCACTCGCGCAAAACGTTGCGAGAGAGACCAAAGTCACGATAAAAACCTCTAGGACGACCAGTTACCCAGCAACGGTTATGCTTACGAACAGGTGCGCTATTGCGAGGTAGTTGCTGAATTTTCCGATGAATTTCAAACTTTTTCAACGGATTATCAGCCATTCTGAACTCATCAAGTAAAGCTTCGCGCTTGTCAGCGTACTTTTCTACTATTCTGGCGCGTTTTTTTCTCGCGCTCAATCATGCTCTTTTTTGCCATTACATTCCGTAAACTAAATTTTTAGACAGCATTCTCTATTCTATTTGAACCTCGCATGACTAGAAGTCACGCGATTCCTGCTTCAAGTATCTGTGCCTGAAAAAATTCAGGACTTACAAGTTTTCCACAGGCGTTTAAAGCATCCGGCGCACCGACGGCTGCTGTTACTATATACTACTCTAAATATAGAAATTATTAGTGCCTAACTCATGACGCTTATGTCACGAGTGTGCGGCTTGCAGAAATCAAGAATAAATGGAAATCCGACATTGAACATTGCATATTGCGAATTGGAGATTACGATTATTTCTGCTTTATAAGTACCTGGACAAAAATCTTTACAGTCATTGCGTGCGCTTACATTTCGCTTTGCTCCATACCCCTGCGGGGAAGTAAACTACGCAATGACATTGTGTAATTAATTCTGTCTGACTACTTACCACTATAAAAAAAGCAATTTCCTTTTCCTTAAGAGGAGCAAAACCTGCATCTGCCAGCATTTTATCGAGTTCGGGTTGGGGAATGTGTTTTGCACCAATCCGCACAATCCGCGATCGCATTGTATTCGAGACTCCGCTACGTTGACGATCGGCTTCCAGAGCCATCACATTGCTATATAAATCTAGTTTTTCTTGGGGAATTGCAGTACCATCAAAATCGATTCCGCGTGCGATCGCTTCATCAATTGCATCAGCACCTTTGGTTGTGGCTTGGTTTGTATCAGCAGACATGGTTTTTTTTGTATCACGTTCAACCTTGAATTCTACCAATTTGTGGGAACCTAAATACGAGCTAGGAGAATTGAGTACTGAGTTCACCAGATACTTCTCGCCGTGGAAGCCCCCGGATTCATCCGTGGGGGCAAGGCGTAGGCGAATTTATTCGCCGTCAAAATGCTATTCACATGTGATATGATTATCTCATGGAACAAGTACTAACTTTGGTTTGCAAGCTTCAACCAACCCCTCAACAAGTTGTCCAAATTGAGGCAACATTGAAGGCGTTTGCGGATGCTTGCAACTATGCCAACGAGCAGGTTCAACCTCAAATAACAAGCAAGACAACCATTCAAAACATGGTCTACCAAGACTTGCGCTCTTTGTTTGGGTTGTCTGCTAATTTGGCTGTTAGAGCTTGTGCCAGGGTAGGGGCGAACCGCAAAACCGCGAAAGTGACCACGGGGAGAATCCCCGGTGGCGCATTTCGCGCCAAACAGAAAAGTAAGCCAGTTAAATTCTTTAAGCCAACTAGCGCCGATTACGACGCTAGAATTTTTGCTTTTAGGGAGAAAAACTGGTCTGTTAGCTTGACTTTGCTTGAAGGCAGAGAACATATCAAGATTGATGCGGGTAACTACCAAAGAGGAAAACTCAAAGGCAGGAAACCGACATCGGCGCAGTTGTGTAAACATCGGGATGGTTCCTACTACATTCATGTCCAAATTAAAGATGAAGCCCCTCAACCACTGAAGCCAACCAATGTAATTGGTGTGGACTTTGGGCGCAGGGATATTGCTGTAACCAGTAATGGGGATAAATGGGACGGGAAGCAAATAACTGAAGTTCGAGATAGATATACCAAAACTAGAACTTCTCTCC
>JAAUPE010000173.1 GCA_012034595.1 Calothrix sp. CSU_2_0
AAGGTAGAAGGTAGAAGGCAGAAGGCAGAAGGTAGAAGGTAGAAAGCAGAAGGCAGAAGGTAGAAGGTAGAAGGCAGAAGGTAGAAGGCAGAAGGTAGAAGGCAGAAGGAATAAAATATATTTTTACCCGTCGAAACTAACTTTGGTAAACTCAATAAGGATGCAATTGTATTAAATCTCAAAGTGTTCCTCGTAATTGTCCTTGAAACCCTAAATATCCTGCGTCTTGCCTCACGGAGATTTGTCCTCAATGTTGTGTCTGCTGCGAATTGAAAATTTTGCTCTCGTTGACCAGTTAGAACTCGAATTTGGCGCAGGATTAAATGTGCTAACAGGAGAAACTGGTGCGGGTAAATCGATTATCCTCGATGCAATTGATGCGGTATTGGGTGGTAAAGTCTCTAGTCGTGTCATCCGTACTGGTGCAAGTCGTACCCTCGTGGAAGCTACCTTTGCTGCTAATAATGCCTTAGCTGGATGGTTGAGCGAACAGGAAATTGATTTAATTGATGATGCCTCAGTGGTGGTATGTCGCGAAATCTCTGCCACTGCTAATAACATCCGCAGTCGTTCCCGCGTTAATGGTGTTTTGGTAAATCGTCAAGTTATGAACGAATTGCGGGAAAAGCTGGTGGAAATTACCGCACAAGGTCAAAGTGTCCAAGTTGGACAGTCTGCCCAAGTTCGGGAATGGCTCGATGTTTATGGTGGTGATTCCCAAATTAAACAGCGTTATACCGTCGTTAGTGCCTTTGCCGCATATCAACAAGCACACCAAGCTTTAGAACAACGTCGAACTTTAGATCGGGAACGGTTACAGCAACTCGATTTACTCACCTACCAGGTACAGGAACTTAGTGGGGCAAATTTGAGCGAACCCGACGAACTCGAACAACTTCAACAAGAACGCGATCGCTTGACTCACGTAGTCGATTTACAACAAGCTAGTTATAAAATTTACCAGCATTTATATCAAAGTGACAGTGATAGTCCAACCGCTACAGACCTTTTAGGGGATAGCGAAGGGGAATTACTCGATATAGTAGAATACGATTCCTATCTGCAACCATTGTTAGATTTAATCCGTGATGCTCAAATGGCAGTGAATGAGGTAGCACGGCAGATTAATACCTATGGTGAAAATCTCGAAGCCGATCCGCAACGATTGGAGGAGGTAGAAGAACGGATTCGCGAACTCAAGCAAATAATTCGCAAATATGGTCCCACGTTAACAGATGCGATCGCTCATTTCAATCGTACCCAAGCGGAGTTAGCAGCACTTACGGATAGCGAACAATCGATCGAAAATTTAGAACGGCAAGAAAAAGCCTGTTTAAATAAGTTAAATCAAGCTTGTGATAAATTAACTGAGTTGCGACGCAAAGCTGGAAAGCAACTCGAAGCGCAAATAATTCGCGAACTCAAACCTTTAGCGATGGAAAAAGTCCAGTTCCAAGTCCAAATACTGGCAATTTCTCCAACAGCGACAGGTGCAGACAAAATTACCTTTATGTTTAGTCCTAATCCCGGAGAACCGTTACAACCTCTATCGGAAACTGCTTCTGGTGGAGAAATGAGTCGATTTTTGCTTGCCTTAAAAGCATGTTTCTCCCAAATCGACGCACCAGGAACAATGGTATTTGATGAAATCGATGTTGGGGTATCGGGAAGGGTAGCGCAAAGTATCGCTGATAAGTTACATCAAATTAGTTCGCAACAGCAGGTTTTATGTGTTACTCACCAACCATTAATAGCGGCAATGGCAGATAAGCATTTTCGCGTTTCCAAAGAAACAATTAACCAAATCAAAGGTAAAAAAGAAGATAACGGACAAGGGGAAGAACGTACAGTAGTTAGGGTGACAGCATTGGATAACCAAACCAAACGTCGAGACGAACTAGCACAACTAGCAGGGGGAAAATCACCACAAGATGCGATCGCATTTGCAGATTCTTTGTTAGTGCAAGCTGATAATCATCGCAAAGGCAAAAAAGCGAATAAAAAGTAGGGGTGGGGTCTCCCCACCCAGCCCCACGAATAATACAAATGATAGGATTAATAAGATATAAATTTTTTAACCGCCAAGAAGCCAAGACGCAGAGAAAATAAAGAAGTACTTAATTAGATTTTGTTCGGGTATGATATTTAACTTCTAAATTTTTTATTTTCTAGAATTCCCCAACAACATATTTTGGGAATATCTACTGTAACTCTACCCTCACGGAAACAGGAGTACCTGGTGAAATTTGTAGCTGTGAATTTGCCCAAATATTTTTTTCTAAAGAAATTTTAACAGGTGGTTTTACGGGAGTTTTTACTGATTTAGGTTCTGATTTAGAACCTAATTTTGGCATTGAAGAAACACTCTGTACTTTACCAATAAAAGTCTGATTTGATAATTGAGGAATTCTAATTTTTACTTGTTGTCCAGGTTTAATTTTTTTCAACTGTTCCGGTTCAAAATTTGCCGCAATCCACGGTTTTTGTGGAACCACCGACATCAAGGTTTGCCCCGATTTTACTTTTTGCCCAGCTTGCACCCTTTTAATATTAACTTGACCATTATTTGGTGCAGTAATTTTAGTGTAATAAAGTTGGTATTGTGCTGCTTTAATTTGTTTTTGCGTAGTTAATAAAGCATTTTGAATCAGTTTATAATACAGCTTACTAACATCGTAATTGTATTGATTAGTTTTAATTTCAGCGAATAACGTAACTAACTCTTTTTGTGCTAATACTTGAGTCATTCGTTTTTCTTGCAACTCTTTTTGTGCAATTAATTTTTTTTGTTCTGCTAGCTTTGAAGTTAAAACAGACTCAACCTTTGGTAAATTAATTTCTTGCTCTTTTTCCTGACTATTTGCTTTAGTATTTTGAGAATTTGAAGTTTGAGAACTTGAAGTTTGAGAATTAATATCCTGCTTCACAAGTCGAATTTTCGCTGCTTGATAATTCTCAATTTCCCGCTTTGAAACCTCAATTTCCCCTTCCAAAGAATTTAGCTGTGTTTGAATTTTAAAAACAACTTCCCTTGCAATACCTTCCCGATTATTGAGGAAATCCAACTGCGATCGCACCAATTTAATTCCAGCTTGCTTGACTTTTTCCTCCAGTTTTTTTCGCTCCTTCCCCAAAACATCATATTTTAGCTTCGTACTTTCCAACGTTTTTCTAGAAATCAATCCTTTCCCATAGAGTTTAACAATGCGATCGCGTTCTAATTCAGCTTTAATAAAGTTTGGTTCAAAACGTCGCAACTGATTTCTGATGACATTTTCGGCATTTCGCGCTTTGACAACAGATAAATCCGTAATATTAAATACTTGCTTGATATTTTTATCAGTAATAACTCTATCTTTAGCTTCACTGACTCTTTTTGCAGCAGCTTCTGATTGTTGCTGGTAAATTGCCAAAGAAGCTTGTAGATACTGGAGTTTAGCTTCATACTCTTTCGGATTCAGCTTTACTAACACAGTTCCTTTTCTCACATTCTGATTTTCTTTAGCGGTTACATTTGCCACTTGTCCAGAAACACGAGCATTGACAGCAAAAATATCACTAGTAATGTAAGCTTTATTCGTTTCCTCGTAGCTGCGAACATAAAACCAGCGACTAACACCAGCGATAAGAATAGCGATCGCGATCGCACCAAGCCATCCAAACAGCCAAAAATTGCCAGACTTAAAGCTTATCAGGGGTTTTAGCAACTGTGAAGGTTCTTTAGATTGAACAAAAATATCCCCTTGTTCTGCTAAAACTATCTCAGAACTGCTTTGATCAGCTTCTATCTGCCGAACTTTGTCTGAAGAATCAGAGTATTCCATTATCACACCTGGTATCAGAAATTAAAAGACGACTGGACTCAACGGCAAACCGCAGAGTATTGGCAAAAATCGCAATTTAAAGGGTTTTACTTCAGCAAAATCGTAATTTACCTGAAATATTACTATTACTATCTGTACCAGAAAATGGGCATCTATTGAAATAAAACTAGGTATAATTGTTTTTCTATAGCAAACAAAAATCCAGAATTTGAAAGTGTCAGATTGAAAATTGAAAATTGGGAATTGAAACTGTGCGGAAATTGATTGAGTAGATATTTCTCCTATTCCCTCAACTCAATCCCCAACTTTACCTCCCCTATTCGGGTTGCTATGCCAGCGTTTATACCCATATGCAACAGTAATAATAATGAACAAATACGGGCTGTAAACCATCAGCCAAATAGCTAATTTGACTAATCCCATACTGAACTTACTGAGTGAGCTTGTAGACTTACCCCAAGTTTCTTGAACTTGCAAACCAAAGCCACGCTGGGGATTTTTGCTCGAAATAGCTGCCTCTAAATTTAATGTAATACTTGAATAAGTAACTTGGTTTTGCAAATTTTTTAACTGAGCATCGATTCTTTCAATCGAATTACGGACATTACTAAGTTCTTGAGAAACACTTAATGTATCCCGTACCGAACCTGCTTTATCCATGATTTTTTGCAGATTCGCTTCAGTTCTGCGTAGATTAGTCAACTGTGCCTGAAAATCAACAATTCTATCTCCAGCATCTTCTGCTGTAATATTGCGATTTTTCACGTTTCCAAGTTTCGCTAACTCATCCAAAGTCGCATCTAACGAACTTTGAGGAACACGCATTTGGATTAATCCTGTATGACGCGCAAACTCGTCTTTGGGCTGATTTTCTGTTAGCTTAATTAAATCACCTTGTTGTTTATGAATAAGTTGCGTTACTGTTGCCATCGTTTTCTCAACTGACTCAACAACCAAACTTATAGTTGCTTTTTTTATCAGTTGCGACTTGATTTGTTTGACTGGTAATACCTGTGCAGAATTTGCTAATTTTTGCGATGTATCGGCAGATTGGGGAATCGATGCCGTATTATTCTCCATTTGATTTAAGTTTTTTCGATCTAAACTTGGTGGTACCGACTTAGTTTGAGTATCCATAGTCGAAGCACAACCAGTAAATATCAAACCTCCCAAGGCAGCAGCAAAAATAACGCGATTATTTTTCATAACTATATCCCCAGACAGATGATTTTTATCGACAAAGTTAATTTACAAACTTAATCCAAGTATGAATCCTTTCTGGGGTTAGAATGCTTTTGTTGCATTTTATGTAACAGCAATGCTGGATTTTGACTCGTTAAAGCTAAATTTTCCAGAAAATAATCCTTTTAAAGAAACATTCACACATAAGTATTTAGTCTGGATAAGGGTTTCATGCCTTAATATTGTGTAATTAATTTCGCTTAACTGCTTATAGCCAAAAAAGAATCAAAAAAACCAGAAAAAAGTCGCTAAAAATCATCCATAAGTAGAATACTTCATTCCCAAAACATAGAATAAAGTCTTGAAAGATGATTACTTCTCTACCTATTTCCAAATCGCCATAAACCAGATGCGAAAAACATTGATGCAAACAACACAAATCGCCAACATAGGCATTTACGTAAGTGCGATCGCTTTAGGTGGAATGCCCATGTCAATATACGATCGTCCCCCCGAATCCCAATCCCTCAATACCATCCATCGTGCATTAGATTTAGGCATCACTTTTATTGATACTGCCGACTCATACTGTCAAGACGAATCCGATAAACACCATAACGAAAAACTTATATATAAAGCATTACAAACCTACGAAGGTGATATAAGTAATGTCATTATTGCTACCAAGGGTGGGTTAATGCGTCCCAACCAAAACTGGACACAAAATGGAAATCCCCAGCATTTGCGCGAAACAATTCGTGTTAGCTTTGAAGCGCTAGGTGGAAACAAACCGATAGATATTTGGCAATATCACTCACCCGATCCAAAATACACCATCGAGGAATCTCTTCAAGCAGCAAAAGAAGCAGTCGATGCAGGTTTAATTCGCTTCGTTGGTGTTTCTAACTTTTCCGTCGAACAAATCAAAAAAGCGCGAGATGTGGTAAATATTGTCTCCGTGCAAAATCAGTATAGTCCCTGGCAGCGTCAACCCGAATCAGATGGTGTTTTAGAATATTGTGAGCAGGAAAAATTGACGTTTTTACCTTGGAGTCCTTTTGGGGGAATGCGTCGTCATACTGGATTACAAGATATACCCGTATTAGCGAAATTAGCTCAAGAAAAAGGCGTATCTGTATATTGTATTGTCTTGGCATGGCTGCGTTGCAAATCTCCCTGCATTTTGCCAATTCCTGGTGCAAGTAAAGGTTCTAGTGTGGAAGATTCTGTACGTGCTGTTAATGTCAAATTGTCAAGCGAAGAAATACAAAGCATCGATAAAGAGACTTCTAGTATTTAAATTTTATAACCCAGTCTCAAACAAAGTTTTAGAACAAATGGCTATGCTTATCGCTTGACAATGGTTTCAAGCTTATTTACGCACGTATCTAGCATAATAAGTCATGAAGAGCCAAAAATTTAAGACTTTTTAATTTTTTAATTTCGCATTACTGCATCCAATAACTTGTTTGCCCCAAATCTAATTACATCTGTACAAGGTAAACCTGTCTCATCTTCAACTTTGATAATTTCCTCTTTTGCCGTCACTTCGTCTAGATACCCAGTATTCAAAGCTACGGCTACCACAGGTACATTTGCGAATGCCCCAGCACCTCGTGCTACCATCTCGTACATTGCCACAATATCGGTTAATGGTGGTATTGGCACACCTTCCATCACTTCTTTTTGCCCAGCCCGATGTACTAAAATCATCTGCGTCGGCTGAGAACCTCGTATCAAAGGTAACGTTGCTGTCGATGCTGGATGTAATAACGAACCTTGTCCCTCAATGTGCAAAATATCGTAATTTTTACCATACCGCAATACCATCGCTTCGACTGCACCTGCTGCATAATCTACGCGGATAGCATCCAATGCAACACCGTCCCCTTCTAACATTAAACCAGTTTGTCCGGTTGCTAAAAACTTAGAACGCCATCCCCTTAAACGCGATGCGTGGTGTAACTCTAAGCTAGTAGACATTTTACCTACAGCCATATCAGTTCCCACCGTTAACACACGACGACAATTGAGGTTACGTGCTAATGCTTTTGCTACTCCTATATTTGCTGGTTCCTTACGCACATCCCAAATTACCTGTTCCGGCTTGACCAGGAGCGATCGCAATTCTGGTATATTCGCTAAAGGTGTATGCAAACCATTCACAATCGACATTCCCGATTTCAGCGCATCCTTGAGTTCGTGCCAGTAATCATCTGGTAATGTTCCACCTTTAGGGGCAATCCCAATTACCAAAACTTGGGGTTGAAATTTCATCGCTTCCACAAACGATGACACAATCGGTACATTACGCTTGATTCCCGTTAATTCTGTCAGAGATTTTCCCGCACATTCTCGATCGATAACTGCAACAATTGGAGCTTCGCTGTAACGTAATAGCGATAACCCGGTTTTGCCAACTGTACCTTCTATACCCCCATGTAACAAAATGGCGACTCTTTGATTAAGTGCTAACCGCACGATATTCTACCCCCAAACCTGGTAAGTCATTTGGAACCAAACATCCCTCGTGCAGAATTGCTCCGCAAAAGGGGTCATTAATTAGATTAAGATGACTGTCTAAATCTAGATAGTCTGCGAGTGGAGAAAGTTGTGCTGCTGCTGTGTTGGTTAATACAGTATCCGAGTAGCAACCAAACATTACCTGTAAACCACATCCACGGGCTGTATGTATCATCCGTATAGCTTCGGTTAAACCACCGGATTTCATTAGCTTGATATTAACACCATCTACATAATTTCTGAGGTTGGGAATATCGGCATTGGTAAAGCAGCTTTCGTCAACGAATATTGGTAATGGTTGCTGTTGTTTTAATTTTAGTAATTCTGTTTCCTGTCCTTTTGCTAACGGTTGTTCGATATATCTGATACCCATGTCCGCTAGCCAATTACCCATTTGGATGGCATCAGCAAGACTCCAACCACCGTTAGCATCAACAAATACATCTTGTACTGATGCTGCTTGTAGCACAGCTAAAAACATTTTTTTGTCAGCTTCGATACCTTCTGGACTACCGAGTTTCACCTTCAATACTTTGATATCGGCATATTCGAGCCATTTTTGCACACGTTGCTTTGCTGCCTCTGGTGTATTAATGCCAATTGTGACAGAAGTTGGTGCGATCGCATTTTTATTTAATCCCCACATTTGCCACAAGGGTAAACTAACGCGCTTTCCCAACCAGTCGTGTAACGCGATATCAATGGCAGCACGTGTGGAGGAGGGAAGATTTGCTTTGATTAAAGTTTGTTCTATTTCTTGCTTTTGATATGGGCTAAATTGTTTTAAAATCGGGGTAATTTGTTGTAGGGAATCTTTGATTTTTTCGGTTGTAATTGGATTCCCCCCAGCACTAAATGGTGATGCTTCTCCCCAACCTTCGATACCATCTTCGGAGATTTTTACCCAGATATTGGTTGTTTGTGTGGTTGTTCCGTAACTAATGGTTAAGGGAAATCGCTTTTGGACGGTAAATAGTTCGACATCTATTTGCATGTTTAAGTTGAAGGTATATTTTTTAGCAGCATTTGGATTATCAGGGTCATCCTACCTTTTTCTACCACCATTTTTTTAATCCGAAAAGTAAAATCTTCTAATTTTAAATAAGGCAATTGTGTTAATTCTTCAATTTTATTGATAAATGCTGCAACTAAATCGAGTGTAAATCCTTCACCTTCTGTACAAACAAAGCTTTCGAGGATAATTGGTTTTGCTTCACTACGGGGACGTACAACTGCTTCAAAATCGATTAAACTTGGATTCTGTTGCTTTTGTATTTGTACTTTCCCGATAACTTTTAATTTACCGTTAATTTTACCTATGCAGGTTTACTTTATCTCCCTATATCGGAAATATAGAGATAGTTATACTGCTAAATTTAGGTGTTAGAGGAACAAGCTAAATCTGTACTGGGATATATTTTTATTTTTTGGGTGATTTTCATGGAAACTCCCCCCTCAGGAACGATTGTAATACCACGACGTACTGGTTTGGCAGGACGACTGTTAACTAATTCAAGTTGAAATTGCGATAAAATACTTGTTAAAACCAGCTTAATTTCATACATTGAAAAAGCTGAACCAATACATCCTCGATAACCACCACCAAAGGGTAAGTATTCAGTTGGAGAATATTTTTGATTTAAGAAGCGTTCGGGAAGAAAATTTTCTGGTTCTGCGTATACTTGACTGCGACGATGTGCAAGATAAATGCAGGGAACAAAAATAGTTCCCGATGCATATTCATGACCAGCTATTTCTAACTGTTCTTTTGCCATCCGTGGTGTACAAATTAAAGCGATGGGATGAAGTCGCATTGTTTCTTGGCAGACAGCAGACAAATATGGCATTTGCGTAATTTCTGCTGGTTGGGGGTTTTGTCCTAAACTATCTAATTCCTGAATTATTTTTTCTTTGACTTCTAAATGGGAGTGAATTAAATAAAATAGCCAAGATAAAACACCTGCGGTTGTTTCGTAACCTAATAGCAAAAGCGAAATTAATTGGTCTTTTAATTCGGCATCGCTCATCCCTTGCCCATTTTCGTCTTTAGCTGATATTAATAGACTGAGAATATCAGTTCGTAAAGCATCATTTATCAATCTCCTTTCAGCAATTTCAGAATATACTAACTCATCAATTTCTTGCTTGCGCTGAAGATAATTACCCCAAGGACTCCATCTACCCAAATCTTGCTGTAATGGGGGAAAAAAGAATAAGCTAGAATACCAAGGTGTTGTAATATCATCGAGTAGCTTACTGAGTAATTTCTTTAATTGTTGATATCGTTCACCAGGAGTAATTCCAAATACCACTTGGAGAATAATTCGTAAGGTAATGTCTGGCATTACTTCTTGCATAGAAATAATTTTCCCGACTTGCCAATGTTTCGTGACTTCCTGAGTAATTTGGCAAATCGTATCACCGTAAGACTTCATTCTATCCCCGTGAAAAGTCGGCATTAATAAACTGCGATCGCGATTATGTTTTTGCCTTTCTTGAAGAACGATAGAATTATCACCAAATATTGGTTTGAATACATGAGTTGCTTTTTTAAAATCTAACTTTTGCGCGGGAATTGCAAAGCATTCTCCTATTGCTTCGGGATGGCTAAAAAAGACTACTGGTGGTGAGTTGATTCCCAATACCCGCATCGTAAATGTGTCACCATAATTCTTAGCACAGTTGTCAAGAAATTTGGTAGGATTCGCAATTAATTGCAGCGTTTGTGTTAAAGATTTCATTAACAGCAATAAAAATAAATTATCCGTAGGGGCGAATGGTTATTCGCCCTCCATATTCAATAATATTATTTATGGTGAACAATATTATTTAGGGTGAACAACCGTTCACCCCTACTGGAATACGTGAATTGATTGAATTCCGACTTTTTACTAACATCTGAATCGCTCCATTTTGCCCAGATACTAAACCGCAACGTACGGGAAAAACTTTACCCTTAGTAATTAATTCTAAGTCCAATATATCGCATCTTTAAATTTTAGACTGTTGATTCCTGATTCCCGACTACTTTTCCTCTAACTTGGTAATTGCTTTCTTAATGCCTCTAATGAAGCCCAACGCTTATCAATCTTTTTCTCCGAAGACTTCTGCGACTTTTCAACAGTAGTTGTAATTCCTTGACAATTGCGATCGCACAATTGTCTTAAGGGAATAGCCAAACACATCTGCTCGTACAACCATTCACTAGGATAAAAATACCCTTGTGGCAACAGAGATTCGACTAAATCTTCTAATGGTACTTCCCGTTCCAAAGGCAAATCATCAACTTGATTTGCTGCCTCATCTAACCAAATAACTTCCGATGTATCAACAGCTAAACGATGATTAAATTGTTGCAAACAACGATTACAACTACAAGTAATAATTGCTTCTGCATTCGCAAACACTTCCAAATAATTGCCACAATGTCGCACCCGAATTATCCCACGCACGGGTGTTAGTGTATCCAATCCGGGCAGAAACTCTTGAACCTGAATTTCTTCTGTCCGCTCAGGTGCTTTGGTTAGCTGCGGAATGAAAATTGCGTCCATAAAACTCAGTGAGCTACCTCACTTCAGAAATGAGCATTCTTGTTAATTATTTTACCTTTTTTGGCAAAATCCAAAATTAACATTATTATCTATTTTACCGATTATATAACAGTCCCAAAGGGTTCATAAATTTTTTTCTTCTTTTCGTGGCGACTACCATGCGCTTAGTTAATGCCCATCTATGGCGACTTGGCAGTTAGACAATATTCATAATTTAAATAAAATTCATATAGGATTTATTTCAAAGAGCTATTAGTTAGTGTTAATTGTAATTGGATATTTTTAAAATAAGCAACTTTAGATTTTATCTTTTAGGTATTTATTTACTAGTATAATAAGGCAAAAGTAAAAAGCACAAAGTGGATAGTCTCTTTACTTTTTACTTTTATCTTTTGAATTTTTATGCAATTCCGGCTGGACGGACGACGAGGTGACGGTGCGGTTCTTTACCTCGACTAAAGGTTTCTAAATCACTTAAACCCTCCAACAATGTGTGTACTTGACGACGTTCGGCAGAACTCAATGACTTGATTTCTACCTCTTGCCCTGTACTACGCACTTGTTGAGCAGCTGATTGAGCTAATGTTTGTATTTGTTCCTGCCGTTGAATGCGATAACCATTTAACTCAATGGTGTAGGAAGCTTGCTGTTCGGGTTGTTGATTGATGTTAAGAATCGAATTAGCTAAATATTGAATGGCATCGAGTACGGAACCATCAGCACCGATCAATATTTTAATTTGTTCGGGGGTCAGATTTGTTTTATCGATAGTCAGCCAATAACCCTCACCGTCAGACGATTTGCTGACAGCAAGGGCATCTTTTGCTAATTCCCCCTCAACTTCTACAGAAAGACCAGCTTTCTGTAGAAATGTTTGTAACCAATTTTGCCCTCGTGCGATCGAACTATCAGTCATTATCAACCTGTCGTTTTTTTCTTAGAACTTTTCGGCTCAAAAGGTAAGGTTTTTTGTGCCGTTTGTGCTTCTTTTTCCTGAGCATCAATGATTTTTTGGACTTCCTCAGGTAAAGGTTCGCGGGAGAGAATGTAAGTTTGTAGTGTTTGGAAAACGTTACCAATCACCATATACATTAATACACCTGCGGGTAATGGGAAAAACAAAAACATCCCGGAAAAGAGAACAGGAGTAATTTTATTAACCGTATCTTGGGAAGGGTTCGCATTGGTGGAATTTTGCCCGGAAAGCACTTGGCTAACATACAAGCTAATCCCGAAACACACAACCATTGCCACAATATCCCAATGTACTGTGCCATCAGGGTCAACAGCACCTACCCGACCCAAAGCATCAATAAACAAAAAACCGCGATCGGCTGCTAAACCAGGGATTGTTCCTTGGATGGTGACATCACCAGCTTGTAGAGCTTGGACATTACCTTGAGCATCGATTTTAACGCGGTCTTCCCCTTTCATTATTTTCCACTCAGGGGTTAATTTTGTTTCGGGGTGTTCTGCTAAAACTTGTGGGAATGGCTTACCTTCGAGAGTTTGATACTCGATTTTAGTTTTTTCCCCAACCGCTAATTTGCTACCACCAGGAAGAATCGCTGTCACCTTGATATGTTCGCCATCGCTAACATAAATATTTTGCGGTGCTGTAACAAAAGCCTGTGGTTGTATGTTTTCGATTTGTTCGGCTGGAAATATTTGCAAGTTGACGCTGTAATTTGCCCCAGCAAATGGCGAACCCCGCAAGGTTGCGAATAATGCCAGTAATACAGGCATTTGCAACAACAAGGGAAAACAACCCGCCAAGGGATTGCCAAACTCTTGCTGTGTTTTGACCATTTCCTCTTGCTGTTTTTGCGGATTGTCTTTATATTTTTCCTTAATTTCCGCCATCCGCTTTTGCATGACGGGTTGGACTATTCGCATTTTCCGCATATTGCGAATTTGCCCAGCACTCAGGGGATAGAGTGCCAAGCGAATAACTAACGTTAATGCTACGATCGCTAACCCATAGCTAGGTACAAAACCATAGAAAAAGTCTATGATCGGCAACATTACGTTGTTCGAGAGAAACCCGATACCAAAATCCATTATCTGAATTCAACCTGAGGTACTTAATATTTGTCTGAATCTAATTTATCGAAATCGGCATTCCCTGAAATCAGTGTTTGACTACGGATAGCCGCACAATTTCAAAATTGGGGAATGGGGCATTGGGGAATGGGGCATCGGGCAATGGGCATCGGGGATAAAGAATCGGGCATCGGAATAAAGCAATAATGTAATTAATGGCTTACTTAATTAGTAGGTATGAGCATGGCTCAATACCCATTTCCCATTGCCCAGTGCCCATTGCCCAGTGCCCATTACATTACTTTTGTACTCCAATCATTTTGGGATTTTTAACAGCGATACGCTCGTAAATGTAATCATAAATTTCCCGGAATCTGGGAATTGCACGTAACTCTAGACGGCTACCGTTTCTCAAAGTTACTACCATATCTCCCCACAAACCGAATCCGCGAGGCACTTTTACGACTTTGACTATTTCCGAGTAGATAATATCAGTGCGATCGCGTCCCATCCAACCACCAATCACGGTAATACGACGGTCTGTAATCCGAAAACGCAACCACAAAGACCTGACTATTGAACCAACTGTTAAAGGAAGTCCTAATACAGTGAAACCTAATAGTATGTTTGTTATTAAGTCCCCAACATGAGGACCACCTTCAAAATATACTTCTTCACGTATGCCCATTGAATACCTCGGCTTGTGCCAACAACTGCTCTAATTCTTGCAGAAATTGTTGGGTTATGCACTCTTGTTGTGTGGCACTTGGCTTGACAACGAACACTAACCGCCAACCTGGTGATAATCGCGGCAGTAATTTATGCAATGCTGCTGCTATTTTCCGCTTAATTCGGTTGCGTACTACTGCTCGTTTACTTACTTTTGTGCTAATCGAGATGCCAATTTGTGTTGGCGGATATTCGATATTTTCCCCAGGATTATCTGTTTTTACGGCAGTATTCTGAGAAGTTAGTTTGGAAGTTGATGGTCGTAAAGCTCTTAAAGTCATGTAAGAACCATGCCGACGCAACCCTTCCCGGAAGACTGCCTGAAAATCATGGCGAGATTTAAGTCTATGTGCTGAAGGCAAAGCCACTGCTGAATATTATTGCGTGTTTATGCTTTTCGCCTAAACGCTCAAGCGGTGGCGACCTTTTCTGCGACGTGCTTTAATCACGTTGCGTCCTGTCGGTGTTCGCATCCGAGCGCGAAACCCTGATGTTCTCTTCCTTTTGCGATTAGTTCCGCCCAGCGTTCTTTTCATATTTTTCTCCTCTCAGGCAATTTCTATACAAAAACTCACAATCTATTATCGTATCACTTTAATATAAAATCGTAAATTATTAAAAGTTGGGCATTGGGGATTGGGGATTGGGGATTGGGCATAACAATTACCCATCACCCA